>JAISES010000065.1 GCA_031263965.1 Prevotella sp.
TTATTCGTCCATCTTTCAACATACGTTTGATAAATATCATCGAATGTTTTCCAATGATAATGAGTAGATTCTTTTAGAATCCATTTAATTTCCATCTGAACACTTCTTACATAGCATCGGTTATAATTTTGAGCTTTCATGTAAGAAATGAGAAGTGGATACCTGTTTTTTAATTCTTGTAAGTCCATATAATCTGATTTTAAAATTATAAAATAGACTTGCAATGTAAAAATAAAATCCAAATAAAAAAGTTATTATATAATTGTATTTATGTGATTTAAAATTGAATATTTGGATTTTATAAATGTTTGGATAACCGTTTAAATCCAAATATTTGGATTTAAACGGATAAAATAAATATTATATTTTTCATAGTCTGAATTTATGAGATTGTATTGTATCTTATAACCTTGCTGCGTATATACCTGAAATACAGTGCGACGATAGAGCCAATGTAATAAACCTTCCTGAGGTTGATAGTTTGATTGATAAGACATATGGCATACATATGGTATTTGTGGTAAAAGAACCGCCACGTGCCGAACGGCATGCGTGGTGGTGTGAGAGGTCGGAAAACGAAAGTAGGAAGAAAAATACTTCGTTTTTCTCCTACTCGATTTTCTGTAACGTGCTATTTATGTGTTGATTAAATGAAGTGATGAATTGTGTTCAGGAGTTCGATAAATTTATTTCAGCAGTTTCTAAAAAAAACTGCTATAAAATTTAAACAGTTTCCCAAGAATTCCCACTAAATATCCATACCATATTGATGCATTTTATTATAAAGAGTCTTTCTGTCTATATTGAGTAGGTTTGCCGCTTTTGTTTTATTTCCTTTTGTTATTTTCAGGGCTCTGATAATTTGTTCCCGTTCATCTATCGGCAATAAGGTTTGCTCTGTTTGTTCAGGGATTTGAATAAATTCGGGTAAAAGATCGGCGGTAATTTCTGTTCCTTTTGTAAACAGTACGGTTCTGCGTATAATATTTCTTAATTCACGGAGATTTCCGGGCCAGCGGTACTGTTTTAGAATGGACATACTTTTTTCCGAGAATCGCTCCACATTTCGTTCCAACTCTTTGTTGGCATCAGTCAGAAAACTATTTGCAAAAAGAACAATATCCTCTTCCCGCTCGCGTAAAGGGGGAACCATCAGGGTAAATTCATTTAACCTGTGATATAAATCTTCACGAAAACGTCCTTCCGAGATAGCCGTTTCCAGATTTTCATTGGTTGCGACTATCATCCTTACATCTGCTTTAATGTCTGTCGCAGAGCCTATCGGACGTACTTTCCGTTCCTGTATGGCTCTTAGCAACTGAACCTGTACTTCATATGATAAATTTCCTACTTCATCGAGAAAAACAGTTCCTCCTTCCGCTTCTTCAAATACACCTTTCTTATCAGCAATAGCAGAAGTGAACGATCCTTTCAGATGTCCGAACAGTTCGCTTGGGGCTAATTCTTTTGATAAGCTGCCACAATCTACAGCCACAAACGGAGCTTGTCTTCTCTGACTGTTGTCATGTATCATTCTTGCTGTGTATTCCTTTCCGGTTCCGCTTTCGCCTCTTATAAGCACAGACAGGTGTGTTGGCGCAACCAGTTTCAGATGCTCATACATTTGCCTGGATAAAGTACTGTTGCCATAAACGATATTTGTTGCGGACGTATTTTCTTTTGGTATTTGAGTTGGAGTATGGTTTAGCGCTTCATCTATTTTTGATCTTAGGATATCCGGATTTATGGGTTTTTCCATATAATCGAAGGCTCCCAGTTTAATCGCTGCGACAGCGCTTTGAATCTCTCCGTAACTGGTCATGACAATGACAGGCGTATTTATTTTCTTCTCTCTGATCCATGCCAGCAACATTATTCCATCTCCATCCGGAAGCCTCAGGTCGGTAATAATTAACTTGAAATCAGTTTTTAATAAATCTTTTTTAGCTTCATCCAAAGTAGATTTTACTAATGCGTCAAATCCATTTTTGTTAAACCATTTCTTAAGGACGATTCCGAATGTATTGTCATCTTCGATAATTAAAATTTTGGAAACCATTGTACATTATGAATTAGAGAAAAGTTTTCTCAAAATTATTTGTTTTTATTTTCAGACGAAAGGGTTTTATTCTTAATTAACTAACGCTAATAAATAAAATTGGCGGTAACATGATTAATCAGATTATAGGACATGTCTGTTTTTTTGAGTTTTCCGAATTGTCTAATTCTGCTTTTTAAAAAATTCAACGAATATTTATTTTGGAAAACTTTTATTGTTTCCATTGAATTTAATATGCATGTAATTAGGTATTTGTGTTTTATTTATGGAAACTTTGTGAAATTTGTTGAAAACTATTTTTGCAAATTTGTTTGTTCTCCGAAATAATAATATACCTTTGTTTCTATATACGGTTCCAGCATAAAATGGATGAAAAGGGAATCAGGTGTAAGAAACTGTTTAAATTATATAGCAAATCTTTTTCGCTAAAATTTAAATAGTTTCTCAGTCCTGAACTATCCCCGTAGCTGTAAAATTTCATGATGTTAGCCAGACTCTCACGCCACTGTCAAGATATAGACGGGAAGGCTTTTGGCTAAGAAATAAGTCAGAAGACCTGCCGTATATGCATTCGTAGCTTTCGGGTGAAAAGCAATAGAATATACGATTCTATCCTGATCCAAGTATCATCGTGTATTTCTGGGGCTTCCGTATGCTATATTTTTTAACCGGAATATAAAGGAGGAAATTTATTATGATTCAGACAGTTGTAAAACGAGATGGACGCATAGTCGGCTTCAATGAAGAAAAAATCATGGCTGCCGTTCGTAGAGCTATGTTGCAAACAGAGTTAGGGGAAGATACGTCGCTTATCAGACGTATAACGGACTATGTTTCGTGTAGAGGAGAGGAACAGATGACCGTAGAGCAGATTCAGGATATGGTCGAACTCGAACTGATGAAGAGTAGCAGGAAAGAGGTCGCAAAAAAATATATTGCATATCGCGATCAACGAAGCATTGCGCGTAAGGCGAAAACCCGGGATATGTTTCTTGAGATCATTGAAACCAAGTCGACAGACATTACACGCGAAAATGCGAACATGAATGCCGATACTCCGGCCGGTATGATGATGAAATTCGCCAGTGAAACGACGAAGCCCTTTGTTGATGACTATCTGTTATTTCCCGAAGTGAAAGAGGCTATTCGTTTAAATTATCTTCATATACATGATAAGGATTACTATCCGACCAAGAGTTTGACCTGTGTGCAGCATCCGTTGGACAAAATATTGCAGCACGGATTTAATGCAGGACATGGCGAATCGCGTCCGGCAAAAAGAATAGAAACCGCCAGTATGCTGGCTTGTATTTCCCTCGAAACTGCTCAGAATGAGATGCATGGAGGACAAGCTATTCCGGCATTTGATTTCTATTTAGCTCCGTTTGTCCGTAAAAGTTTTATTGAAGAAATAAAGGTTTTGGAGCAAATAAACGGACAAGGCTATAAACATCTTTATGATATTGAGATAAAAGACTATTTGCCTAAAGATTTAGTTGGCCTGCAAGGAGAAGAGCGTATTGTGCAACATGCAATCAACCGTACAGCGAGCCGTGTGCATCAGTCGATGGAAGCCTTTATTCATAATATGAATACGATTCACTCCCGGGGAGGAAACCAGGTTGTTTTTAGTTCTATCAACTATGGTACGGATGTGTCTGCCGAAGGGCGGTGTGTCATAAGGGAGCTGTTAAATAGCACAGATCAAGGAGTTGGTAGTGGTGTTACTGCTATTTTTCCGATACAGATATGGAAAAAGAAACGGGGTGTAAGCTATTTGCCAACAGATCGGAACTACGATCTTTACCTATTGGCTTGTAAAGTTAGCGCGCATCGGTTCTTCCCGAATTTTCTGAATCTGGATGCTACATTTAACCGGCATGAGGAATGGAATGAAAACGATCCTCAACGTTTCAATTATGAAGTTGCAACAATGGGATGCCGCACACGTGTATTCGAAAACCGCTTTGGTAAAAAGACTTCTATCGGCCGGGGGAATTTATCTTTTTCCACATTGAACCTCGTCCGTACAGCTTTGGAATGCCGGAATATCGAAGACACAAAAGAGCGTATCGGCTGTTTCTACCGGAAACTGGATCAAATGCTGGAACTGGCGGCATTACAATTGCATCGTCGGTTCGAATTTCAAAAGACGTCTGTCCCAAAGCAATTCCCTTTATTGATGTCGGTTCTTTGGGAGGGTTGCGAACAATTGAAACCGGAAGATTCGATTGAAAAGGTTATAAATCAAGGAACGCTGGGTATTGGATTTATCGGACTTGCCGAAGCTCTGGTTGCGCTTGTAGGAAAGCATCACGGCGAAGATGACCAAGCTCAGAAACTTGGCCTGGAGATTGTGGCTTATATGAGAGACAGGGTTAATGAGTTTTCTGAAAAGTATCAGCATAACTATAGTGTGCTGGCTACACCGGCCGAAGGACTGGCAGGCCGCTTTACCCGTCGCGACAAAAAAGATTTTGGACTGATTGAAGGCATTACGGATCGGGAATATTATACAAATTCAAATCATGTGCCGGTATATTATTCATGTTCTGCTCATAAAAAAGCGAAAGTTGAAGCTCCATACCACGATCTGACGCGGGGAGGACATATCTTCTATGTGGAAATCGACGGGGATGCGACTCACAACCCTGAAGCTATTATGTCTGTTGTAGATATGATGGACAGGTATAATATGGGCTATGCTTCGGTAAACCATAATCGTAATCGTTGCATGAAATGTGGGTGTGAAAATGCCGCATCTCGGTTAGAGGTGTGTCCGCAATGTGGAAGCCGCGAAATAGACCGCTTACAACGCATAACAGGCTATTTGGTTGGTACTACTGATAGGTGGAACAAGGCTAAATTAGCCGAGCTTAACGATCGTGTGGTTCATGATTAAACTATCTATATCCGGTATTGTACGCGATACAACAGTGGATGGTACGGGATTCCGGACGTCTGTTTATGCGGCAGGTTGTACTCATCAATGCGCGGGATGCCATAATCCTCATTCGTGGGATATTGCCAATGGAAAGTCTTACTCTGTGGATGAACTTTTGGTGATTATAAAAGAGGATGAGTTTTCTAACGTAACATTCTCCGGAGGTGATCCTCTTATGCAAGTGGACGGCTTTACTGAACTGGCTAAAAGAATCAAAAAGGAAACTTCAAAAAACATATGGTGCTACACCGGCTTTACTTACGAACAGATATTGAAATCATATAAGCTTTCACAGATACTGCCCCTTATCGATGTTTTAGTTGATGGACGATATATTGATGCTTTGAGAAATACTGACTTACAATTCAGAGGAAGTAGTAATCAACGAATAATTGATGTGCAAAAAACTTTATCGGAAGATAGAGTTATTATTTGGACTGAAAATAGGATATTTATCAAGCAACAAATACTGAATATTACTAATACTAAGGATTTGAGGGCAGGTGTTTTTGGGTAAAAAGTATCTGTTTATGTTTGATCTTAACACCATTCTTCACATTAGTGGGGAGTGGTTCTTTTTTTACTGTTAATTAATATTAAATGTAACAGTCGGTGATTAAACGAATTAAGCATTAAATAGTCATACTTTCTTGGAAAATCGAATGCTTATCGAATGCTTTATATTATGAGTAAGAAAGTCAGAATATCGTTAGTTATAATCATCGTATTGCTTATTGCCGGAATGGCTTTGTATCCATTGATTAAAAATAAATTGCCGGAAGAAAAGGCAGGGCCTCCGGTATCTAAATCTTCAGATAAAAGGGTCTTAAATACGAATGCCGTTATTATAAAAAACAATACCCTTAATGATATATACAGAACGACAGGGATTCTTATTCCTGATGAAGAGGTAGATTTGACTTTCGAAACTTCAGGGAAAATAACGAATATTTATTTTCGCGAAGGAACTCAAGCAAAGAAAGGTGAATTGCTGGCTAAGGTAAATGACAAACCATTACAGGCCGAATTACAAAAATTGGAAGCGCAACTTCCTTTGGCACAAGACCGGTTATTCCGGCAAAAATCCTTATTGGAAAAAGATGCGGTAAGTCAGGAGTCGTATGAATCAGTAAATACAGAGCTTGAGAAATTAAGGGCAGATATAGAACTGGTAAAATCGCATATAGCCCAGACTGAACTGCGGGCTCCCTTCGATGGAGTACTGGGGCTCCGGCTTGTAAGTGAAGGTAGTTATGCATCGCCAACAACAATTATTTCCCGGCTCACGAAAATTATGCCTTTAAAGCTGGAGTTCTTCGTAAATGAAGCTCAGGCAAATGAGGTAAAAGCCGGAACCCGGCTTGAGTTTAAGATGGTAAACGACTTAAATACATATTATGCAACAGTTTACGCGGTTGAATCTAAATTGGGTGAGTCCACATTATTATCTCTTAAAGGCAGGGCTATCTATCCAAATCAGGGAGGAAAACTAAAGCCTGGACATTCGGCCAGTATTGAAATAAAATTGCAGGAAATACACAACACTATAATCATCCCTTCAATATCGACTGTTGCCGAAATGGGACGCGATATAGCGTATGTTTATAAAAGTGGTAAAGCAAGCAGGGTAGTTATAAAAAAAGGCATGCGTACAGCATCTTCGGTTCAGGTACTGGATGGCCTGAATATCGGTGATACCGTTATTACTACCGGCGTGATGCAACTAAGAGACGGTCTGCCTGTCAGTATAGAAAGTTATATTGTTAATGAGCAGTAATATTAATTTCGAATTAAGTGAAAAAATATGACTATATCCGAATTAAGTATACGGCGTCCGGTATTGTCTACTGTATTTGTACTGATAATATTCTTATTGGGTATTATCGGTTATTTTTATTTAGGAGTACGCGAATATCCCAATATAGATAATCCTATAATTACTGTAAACGTATCTTATCCGGGAGCTAATGCCGAAATTATAGAAAGTCAGATAACCGAGCCGCTTGAACAAAATATAAACGGTATACCGGGTATCCGGTCTTTGACGAGTAGCAGTAGTCAGGGGTCAAGCCGCATAACTGTCGAATTTGAATTGAATGTGGACTTGGAAACCGCAGCCAATGATGTTCGTGATAAAGTGTCAAGAGCCCAAAGCTATTTACCACGGGATTGTGACCCGCCTACTGTGGCGAAAGCCGATGCCGATGCCAATCCTATAATGCAGATTACTGTGGGAAGCAGCATGCGCTCATTACTGCAACTTAGTGAAATTGCAGACCTTACTCTCAAAGAACAATTGCAGACAGTGCCGAATGTGAGTGCTGTGGAAATATGGGGCGAAAATCGTTACTCGATGCGTTTATGGCTCGATCCGATAAAAATGGCAGCCTATGAGGTAACGCCAATGGATGTAAAAAGTGCTATTGACCGTGAAAATGTAGAATTGCCGTCGGGGAGTATCGAAGGTGATAATATGGAGTTGAGTATCCGTACTTTAGGTTTAATGGAAACCCCTGAGGAGTTTAATAATCTGATAATAAAAGAAGACCGGCAAAGTGTGATTCGTTTCAGGGATATCGGTACAGCCGAACTGGATGCCGAAAACCGTAAAAACATAATGCGGCGTAACGGTGTGCCTATGGTCAGTGTTGTTATTATACCGCAACCCGGGGCAAATCAGATAGATATATCCGACGAAGTAACGATCCGGCTTGAACAGATGAAGAAGGATTTGCCGGAAGATGTCGAACTGGATGTGGCTTTCGACGACACAAAGTTTATACGTTCGTCGATACATGAGGTAAGAGAAACAATATATATAGCTTTTGTCCTGGTTGTTCTTATAATATTTTTCTTTCTCCGTGATTGGCGCGTGACGTTGGTTCCTTGTATTGTTATCCCGATATCGCTTATTGGGGCATTTTTTGTTATGTATCTTGCCGGATTTTCCATCAATGTATTGTCTATGCTTGCGATTGTCCTGGCTGTAGGCCTGGTTGTCGATGATGCCATAATTGTAACTGAAAATATATATCTGAAAATAGAAGGAGGAATGGACCCGTTGAGGGCAGGAATAGAAGGTTCCAAAGAAATATTTTTTGCTATCATCTCCACTACAATTACATTGGTAGCAGTATTCTTCCCTATTGTCTTTTTGGAAGGTATGACGGGTAGGCTGTTCCGCGAATTCAGTATAGTTGTTGCCGGATCAATACTCATTTCGGCTTTTGTTGCACTTACATTTTCACCTATGCTGGCAACCAAAATACTGAAAAAAAATGATCAGCCCGATTGGTTTTACCGTAAAACCGAGCCATTTTTTAAAGGTATTAATTCTGTTTATAGCAGAGCTTTACATTGGTTTCTTGGATATAAAATACTCGTATTTCCTATATTGATAATAACAGTTGTGGTTATAGGCTATTTTATGGGACAAATCTCCTCGGAAATGGCGCCGCTGGAAGACCGGTCGTCTATTAATATCCGTACCACATCTCCCGAGGGGGCGACATTTGAATTTAACAGAGATTATGCGCAAAAGATATCTTATATAGCCGATTCTACAGTTCCTGAACGCAAGTTTAATGTTGAGAGGATTTTTGCTTCCGGTGGAATGGTGCGTCTTATTTTACCGGACATCAGGGATCGGGAACGCCGCCAGATGGAAATAGCTGATGCTCTGACTTCGGCAATTCGTACGGCAACCGAGGCCAGGGCATTTGTCCAGCAACAGTCTACATTTGGAGGACGGCGGTCCAGTATGCCTGTACAATATGTGTTGCAAGCACAGAATATTAGTAAACTGGAGGAATTTATACCTGTATTTATGCAAAAGGTTAATGAAAACCCGATGTTTATTATGGCCGATGTTAATCTGAAGTTTACCAAACCCGAAACCCAAGTCCTGATAAACAGGGATAAGGCCGCATTATTAGGGGTGAGTACCAGGGATATTGGGCAAACTTTACAATATGCGCTGAGCGGACAACGCATGGGCTATTTTTATATGAATGGAAAGCAATATCAGATATTAGGGGAGATAAACCGTCAACAGCGTAATACGCCATTGGATTTGAGAAGTATATATCTCAAAAATACAGGAGGGCGGATGATACAGATGGATAATCTGATCGATTTGAAAGAGACTGTTGCCCCTCCTCAATTGTACCGTTACAACCGTTTTAGTTCGGCGACCGTATCCTCCGGATTAGCACCCGGTGTTACGATCGGCCAAGGGCTGGAAGAAATGGACCGTATTGCAAAAGAAACTTTGGACGACACATTCCGTACTGCATTAGCCGGCGATTCGAAAAGTTTTCAGGAAAGTTCCGATAGCTTGTTTTTTGCTTTTG
>JAISES010000122.1 GCA_031263965.1 Prevotella sp.
TTAGGAATGGAAACTCAGGAAATGTCTGTAGGTTCCCGAAATGAATATAATATTATACTGAAACAACACGCTAACGAACTGGACGATGTGACGGTAGTTGCATTTGCCAAGCAGAAAAAGGAAAGTGTGATAAGTGCAATCGCAACCGTAAATCCTAAAGAACTGAAAGTGCCGAGCAGCAACCTTACTACAGCCTTGGCCGGAAGAATGGCGGGATTAATAGCTTTTCAACGAAGCGGAGAGCCGGGAAATGATAACGCCCAATTCTTTATTCGCGGGATCACTACTTTCGGTTATAAGAAAGATCCCCTGATACTGATCGACAATATGGAATTGACCACAGATGACCTGGCACGTCTCAATGTTGATGACATAGCCCAGTTTTCGATAATGAAAGATGCTACTGCGACAGCTCTGTACGGATCGCGCGGCGCTAATGGGGTGATCATTGTGACGACAAAAGAGGGACAAGTCGGAAGGCCGAGAATATCAGTACGTTACGAAAATTCGATTTCCAAGCCGAGGAAAATGGTAAAACTTGCAGATCCTGTGACTTATATGGTTCTTAATAATGAAGCTGTAAACACACGACGCAACCCTGCAAATCCGGCAGCCAGCGCTAATTATCTGGTCTTTAGCCAGGAAAAAATAGAGAATACAATTGCCGGAACGAACCCATATGTTTATCCTGCCGTGGATTGGCACGATGAGTTATTCCGGAATTATGCGTTATCCCAGAGAGTTAATATGAACTTATCAGGAGGAGGTACCAGCGTACGCTATTATGTTGCGGCATCGTATACTAAAGATGGAGGAATAATAAAGAATGATAAACTCAATAATTATAATTCGGATATTAATCTCCAGCGATATTCCGTTCGTTCAAACACGAATATAGAAATTAGCAAATCCACAGAATTTATAATCAGGGTGAACGGCAATTTCGATGACTATTCCGGACCAATTGACGGTGGCGATGCCTTATTTAATAAGGTAATGAATACCAGTCCTGTTTTATATCCGAAAAGTTATCCGGCAATAGGAAATTATGCAAATACTACGCATGTTCTTTTCGGTGGAACGAGTTCCCGTGAATTCATTAATCCTTATGCCGATATGACAAGGGGGTATAAAGAATATAACCGCACATCGATTAATGCGCAGGCAGAATTAAAGCAAAAATTCGATTTTATTACCAAAGGACTGGAAGCCCGCCTGATGGTTAGCACCAATCGCTATTCCTACAGTGATGTAAATAGAAGTAATAAACCTTTTTACTACGAGATACAGTCTTACGACAGGTCTGCAAACACTTACGAATTGATGCAGGTCAACAAGGATGGAGAAGAACATCTATCCTATAACGAAGGAGGTAAAGATATACAGACAACAAATAATGTAGAAGCCTCGCTATCTTATAACAGAACATTCGGCAAGCATGCTGTAAGCGGAATGTTAGTATTTACAAGGCAGGAAACCAAAGTTACCAATGCGGGAAGTTTTCAATTATCGCTGCCAAGGAGGAACCAGGGACTCGCCGGCCGTTTAACTTACGCCTTTGATTCCAGATATTTTACCGAATTCAACTTTGGATATAATGGTTCGGAACGCTTTGCCATAAACGAAAGATACGGTTTCTTTCCATCTATGGGAGCCGGATATATTGTTTCCAATGAATCATTTTGGAAGCCTCTGGCAAAAACGGTGGATAAGCTTAAACTTAAACTGACATACGGTCTGGTCGGTAATGACGCTATCGGAAGCTACAGTGATCGTTTCTTCTATTTGTCGGAAGTAAACATGAATGATGGAGGCCGCAGGCAGGATTTCGGCAGCGATTACGGAAACGCTCCCAATGGGATTTCCAATACCCGTTATCCAAACTCACTCATAACCTGGGAGAAATCGAAAAAAACCAATTTCGGTATCGAACTGGGCATGTTTAACAGTGCGTTGGAGGTACAAACAGATATCTTTTACGAACGCCGTACCCAAATTTATCAAGGGCGCGCTTATATTCCATCCTCTATGGGATTATCAGCCGGAGTAAATGCAAATATCGGAGAAGCCTCATCGCGGGGTGTCGATGTCTCTGTCAGCTATTCATACATATCTCCAAAAGATTTCTGGGTAAAGGGTATGGGTAATTTTACCTATGCCAGGGGAGTATACGAAGTATATGAAGAACCCGACTATGCAGGATTCGGACAACCGTGGAAATCCAGGATAGGACAATCCATCAACCGCAATTATGGTTATATTGCCGAACGCCTGTTCGTTGACGAAAACGATATAGCAAACTCTCCATCGCAAGCCGCATTTGCCGGTGGAGCTATGGCAGGGGACATCAAATATAAGGATATAAACAGGGATGGAAAAATAACCGAGGCAGACCAGGTGCATATGGGGTTTCCGCACGATCCTGAGATCACTTATGGATTTGGCGTTTCGGGAGGATATAAAGATTTCGACTTGTCTGTTTTCTTCCAGGGTAACGCCCGGGTTTCATTCTTCCTCGAACCATGGAGGGTTATGCCGTTTGTAACTGAAGATCCGAATAATAAGAGAAACGAAGTCCATCAACTTCTCGATATAATCGCTAAAGACCACTGGTCTGAAGACAACCGCAATTCGTATGCATTCTGGCCGCGGTTGTCGCCCAATATCATCCACAATAATACACAGGCCAGTACATGGTGGTTGCACGATGCTTCATTCCTTCGCCTTAAGACGGTAGAGCTGGGATATTCACTTCCTAAAAAATTAGCGAAGAAATTGAGATTGGAATCTGTAAGGCTGTATGTTACAGGTAATAATCTGCTGACCTTTAGTGGATTTAAGCTGTGGGATCCTGAAATGGGAACCAGCGGACTGGGCTATCCTATTCAGAAAACCTATAATATAGGTGTTAACATTAATTTCTAGAAGATATAACGTATGAAAAAGCTAATAAATATATTTATTGCAATATTCCTATCATTGCATTACTCATGCTCCGATTATCTGGATATCGTTCCCGATAATACGGCATCATTGGATATTGTTTTCAATAACAGGTCTACAGCCGAAAGGTATCTTTTCAATTGCTATTCCTTTGTCCCCGAATACGGGAGTACATGGGATAATCCCGGTATGTCCAGCGGACACGAAATATGGTACTATACAGAAAAGGGAGATGATCGCTTCTCGAATACGACAAGTTGGGGTATTGCCCGGGGATTACAGAATATAACCAACCCGCTTACCGATTACTGGGACGGGGAACAAGGCGCTAAACCGATGTTCCGCGCTATCAGGGAATGCAATATCTTTCTTGATTATGTGAGGGATCGCAACCGTGTACCGGACCTGACTGATACGGAAAGAAGCCGGTGGATTGCCGAGGCCAATATACTTAAAGCATTCTATCACTATTTTCTATTTCATCTTTATGGGCCTGTTCCCATTGTAGATACATATGTACCTGTATCTGCCACTCAGGAAGAGGTTAAGGTAACCCGTATGCCGGTAGACCAAGTTGTTGCATATATGGTGAAACTGATAGATGATTCATATAAAAACCTTCCTCCCAAAATAGCTACGCCCGCAACAGAAATGGGACGTTTGACTCAATCGGCGGCGTTGGCTATCAAAGCCAAAATATTATTATGGGCGGCAAGTCCCTTGTTTAACGGAAACACGGCTTACGCCAATTTCAGAAATAAGGAAGGCGAACATCTCATCAGCCAGGAATATAGCAGGGATAAATGGGTAAAGGCCGCCGAGGCAACTTTAGCTGCAATAGAATCGGCCGAATTAAACGGACATCTGTTGTACGATTTTAGCATGGATGCAATTTATGCTTTACCGGAAGAGATACATTACAGTATGAATGTACGGCAAGCCGTAACGGAAAGATTCAATTCCGAGTTGGTATGGAGTGTCGGCAAGCAAGGGACAAATGCTTTGCAAAGACAAGCGATGACTTGCGTTATTCCGGCATTGAACCAAGGTAAGGTTACAGGAAGTATCCTGCAAAGCGCGGCGCAGGGTATATACGCCCCTACATTGGAAACTGCCGAAAGATTTTACAGCAAGAACGGGGTACCCATCAACGAAGACAAAGAGTGGATCAGCAAAGGGTATTACAGTAATCGCTACACTACCCAGCAAGTGCCTAGCACGGAAAAGTATAATATGAAATCGGGCTTTGTTACAGCTGTACTGAATTTCAACAGGGAACCCCGTTTCTATGGCTCGCTTGGTTTTGATGGATCCACTTGGTACGGAAATGGTTGGACAGACGTCAATGACGAAAATACCAAAAACTATGTGGATGCGAAGTATGGCAGAAACTCGGGAAATAAATGGAGTGTACTGTATTCTGCGACAGGATATTTTGCAAAAAAAGTAGTCTGCTGGGAAAACGAGATTACGCAGACATCTCAAATTATATACGAATATCCGTTTCCTATCATACGTTTGGCCGACCTCTACCTTATGTATGCGGAGGCGTTGAACGAATCGTCGGAAGGTGATAATATAGCCCCTGACGTGTACGAATACCTGAAGCGGGTTCGTGAACGTTCGGGTTTAAAGCAAGGTCTGTTTGGGCAACAAGAAAATATAGGCGATGTAAGGGTGGCTTGGGCAAAATACAGTAATGACCCTACAAAGCCGTTAACGAAAAGTGGGTTGCGCGAAATAATCAAGCAGGAACGTCAGATAGAACTGGCTTTGGAAGGACAGCAATACAATGACCTGAGAAGATGGAAAGATGCTCAGCGCGAACTAAGTAAACCGGTGAAAGGCTGGGACGTGCAGGGAGAAACAGAAGAAGAGTATTACAGGGTGACTGTCTTGTTTACCCCAAGGGCGTTCACTACGAAAGACTATTTGTGGCCGATCAAGGAAAACGACCTGCAAATAGATGATAAACTGATCCAGACGTATGGTTGGTAATTTAAAATCCGAATAATTATGAAAAAAATATTTTGCTCGTTATTTATATGTATATTGTTGCTGTTGAATGGCTGCGATGATATCGATACCCATAGGCCGTTTGGCGAGGATGACGGAAAAGCTCCCGGCATAGTGAAAATAGATTCCTATGAAAAAATTCCAGGCGGAGTAAAAATCAAATTTATAGCGCCTGTGGACGAAGACCTTATGTACATAAAAATAAAATACAGACTGGATATAGGCAACGATATGGAAGCCCGGGCCTCTCTGTATTCGGATGAAATATCCATCGAGGGCTTTGGTAATACCGACTCCAAGTCTCTTGCAATATCAGCTGTGGACAGGTACGAAAACGAAGGGGAACCTACCATTGTAAATGTCGTTCCCGGTACTCCGGCTTGTGTGGTAGCTCTTGATAATTTGGACACGGAAGCTACTTTTGGCGGATTGTATATTCGTACAGTTAACGAAAAGAAGAATTTTCTTTTCCTTGATATTTCTACCTTAGATAGTGAAGGTCTGTGGTACACAGTTCATACGGAGTATACTTCGGTAAGTGATATTCATTTCCCTGTGAGGGGATTTACTGACGAACCGCGTGAATTCAGAATAACCATAAGGGATATATACGGTAATTCGTCCGAAACTTATTCCACTATTGTGACGCCATTGTATGAAGAAAGGCTGGATTTGACTAAATTCAGGTCATTCGTATTGCCGGGAGATAGAGCAATGGACGTATATGGGCCAATGGAGAACCTGTTTAACGGAAATAACAGATGGAACGAAATGAATCTTGCTCATAGTCGCGATTTCAATCCGAATGAGTTCCCTGTATGGTTTACATTCGATATGGGGCAACTGGCCAGGATCAGCCGGTATACTTATTGGCAACGCCTGATGAGTGGAGGAGCCTTTTTGTACGGTCAAGGCTCTATAAAAGAATGGGAACTCTGGGGACGTGCCGACCTGCCGGATGCATCAGGTAGCTGGGATGGCTGGACCAAGTTGATGGATTGTGAAAGCATCAAGCCTTCCGGTTGGTCGGCAGGCAACAATTCTGAGGAAGACATCGAACATGCGAGAAGAGGTGAAGAATTTGAATTACCGATGGATGCGCCTCCCGTAAGATACATTCGGTTCAAAATTTTTTCAACTCATACTGGTGCAGGGCTGGTGGTTATGCAACAACTGTGGTTTTATGGAACACCAATGGAATAAATAAATAAAAGATAATAATATGAAAAAAATATATTTGGCAGTCATCTGTATGTTATTATGCCTCACGTATTCGTGCACCAATATGTTGGATAACATACAGGATTACCTGGATGAAGGAGAATCGATTTATGTAGGGAAACTGGATTCTTTGAAAGCTTTTCCCGGAAAAAACAGGATAAAGATACAGGGACAGATGATTTATGGGGTAAACCAGATAAAATGTAAAATCAGTTGGAAAAACCCTGTAAGCCTGGACCCTGAGTCGAAAGAATTTCCTGTTGTGCGTCAGAATGCCGGCGAAACCTTCGAGTTTATGCTGGACGATATGACAGAAGGACAATACGATTTTTTAGTCGTAACTTATGACCCTCAGGGAAATGAATCTATTCCTACCGGAATTCCTGCATATATCTATGGAGACCAGTATCAGGAGGCCTTAACAAACAGGATTATACGCAGTGTTACTCCCGAAGAATTCATAAACGGGAACAACGAAAGAAAGTGGATTGCTAAAATCGACTGGAATATTTCGAGGGGAGACGGTATTATAGGTTGTAATATCGAATATGAAAAGGAAGATGGAACTTTTGAAAGCAAGTATGTCCCTGTCAATGAACTTTCCACTGTTTTAGATGATTTCAAAGCTGGAGGAATATTGCGTTATAATACGGAATATATACCGGAAGAAGCATCCTTGGATATATTTACTGTAGAAAAAGAAGAGATGGCGCTGCCCGGCAATAATTATATCGGGGTAACCAAAGACCTTACCAGCCTCTATATAAAAAATGCAGGTCATCCGTTTACCGGCTATGATATGGAGGGCAACTGGGGTAAACTGTACGATTGGTCTTGGAATGATGTGATCCGTAACCAAAACGGTGCGGGTGGCGCCGGATTCGCTACATACAGTGGAGGCATCGTACAATTCGAAAGTACCAGATGGGATCAAGGGGTATTTGAGAATGGCAAGATATGGCAAACCATCTCTTTGCCGGAAGGCAGGTACGAGATGCGTATCGAAGTGGCCAATGCCGCCAATCAGGGTGCAGGAGGACACACTTTCCGCTTTGCAGTAGTTGAAGGTACGAGTCTGCCGGATAATGCGGAATTGGATAATCCGGATGCGGCTGTTCTCTCTTGCTTTCAGTTCCAACGGAATAATGTGACCGAAACAATGCCTGCATTTGTGATTGACAGTCCGACTGAGGTAACTATCGGATGGGTTGTTTCCCTCACTGAAACTCACAGGAATATAGAATTCAAGTCTGTACGGCTGTGGAGTGTCGCCGAATAATTGTAAAATTATGCAGGCCTGAGCAAAAGGCCTGCATAAATATATTAAGGAATAAAGATTCGTAAACCAGAAGATATAGAGAAAATATAAGATGAATATTGCGAGGAAAATAATGGTTTTAGCCTGCCTGATAACAGCATGGTTTTTACCTGTTGTCGGTTTTGGACAAAATAAAGAAAAAGTAACTCCCTATGTCAATCCGCTTATCGGAACGGGAGCAGTAAACAACAGCCTTTCGGGAAGCACATATCCGGGGGCTACGGCGCCTTTCGGCTTCATACAATTAAGCCCGGACACAAAAGAAAATCCCGAATGGGGAGAACCGTCGGGCTATGACCATAACATGAATAAGATTTATGGTTTCAGCCATACTCATTTGAGCGGCACGGGAGTCGCTGATTTTTTCGACATAATGCTTATGCCTGCGACTCGCAACTTAGAGGAATTAACCCTGACTTCTGATTATAGCTCCGTATTTTCACATGACAATGAGAGCGCCAAAGCCGGCTATTACCAGGTCCGGCTGGACGAATCGGATATAAATGTAGAACTGACCGCCACAACGCGTACGGGGATGCATCGCTATACCTATCCCAAAGGGAAGGCAAATACTCTGGTATTTGATATCAACCATTCCAGGGATAAGAATTCATGGAATACACGTATCAGTAATGCCCAGGTGAGGATAATAGATGAATATACGATTGAAGGCTACCGGGTAATATCCGGATGGGCAAAGCTGCGTAAGGTATATTTTTATGCAAAACTGTCCCTGCCTGTCAAGAAAGCCATATTAATGTCGGATGATCATATATACGAAAACGGAGAAGTAGCGAACGGTTCAAACGTGAAGGCTCTTTTAAGTTTCGAAAGCAGCGATGCTCCTTTGGTAGTAAAAGTGGCGCTTTCATCGGTAAGCAAGGCAAATGCAGCCGGAAACATGAAAGAAAACACATCCTGGGATTTTGATGCCGTAGCTGCCAAAACGGATAGCGAATGGGAAAAAGAACTTTCGAAAATAATGATAGAAGGCACACCTGTACAAAAAGAGATATTCTACACAGGGCTTTATCATGCTTTCATCCAACCTAATACATTCTCCGATTCGAACGGGGAATATCAGGCAATAGACTATACTACCCGTAAACTGGAAAGCGGGGAAACCCAGTATTCCACTTTTTCTTTATGGGATTCGTACCGTGCGACCCATCCCCTGTATACCATTCTGCAACCGGAACGCTCTACTGATTTTGTAAATAGCCTGCTACGCCAATATGATGATTATGGCTATCTGCCTGTCTGGCAACTATGGGGGCAGGAAAATTACTGCATGATCGGCAACCATTCCATACCGGTGGTTGTAGATGCCATATTTAAAAATATAAAAAATATAGACGTAGAAAAAGCATACGAAGCTGTAAAGAACTCTTCTACACGCTCTCATCCAAATGCTCCGTTCGACATTTGGGAAAAATACGGCTACATGCCCGAAAACCTGCAAACACAGTCGGTTTCACTAACTTTAGAGATGGCATACAATGATTGGTGTGTAGCACAATTAGCAAAATATCTGGACCGAACAGCAGACTATGACCACTTTACAAAGCGTTCGCAATTCTATCGTAATATTTTCAATAAAGAAACCGGATTCTTTTGGGCGAAAGACGATAAAGGTAATTGGCTGGAACCTTTCAATCCGTTGAAATACGGAGCCAACGGGGGATATCCCATCACCGAAGGTAATACATGGCAGTACTTATGGTACGTACCGCAGGATGTCCCCGATTTTATCAGTTTGATGGGCGGAGATAAAGCATTTGAGAATAAACTGGACGAATTCTTTACCTTAGAAGTTACAAGCGGGGAAAAGAATAATAATGCTTCAGGCTTCATTGGACAATATGCGCATGGAAACGAACCAAGCCACCATGTAACATATTTGTACAATTATACTGGAGCGCCGCATAAAACCCAGTATTATGTATCGAAGGTAATGAATGAGTTGTATAATAATACTTTCTCCGGTTATTCCGGAAATGAAGACTGTGGACAAATGTCGGCATGGTATGTATTCAGCAGTATGGGATTCTATCCTGTGAATCCGGCAAATGGAATATATGTTATTGGCACCCCTCTGCTTGAGCAGGCTGTAATATCTTTGCCCGGAGGAAAAACATTTACAATGAAAGCGCCTAAAAAATCCGATAAAGATATATACATACAATCTGTGATGCTAAACAGTAAAAAATATGATAACACATATATCAGGCATCAGGATATAATAAGCGGAGGAGTCCTCGAATTTAAAATGGGCAGTAAACCATCCAAATGGGGTAGTAACCCGGAAAACAGACCGCCGAACAGTTAAATGGGAATATTTTACCAGACTTATATATTATATCTGTTTATTCATGAAAAAGTTAATTTTACTTATTATTGCCGGTTGTATTTGTTCACCAACTATAGCTCAGACAAAAATAGAGGCGTTAACGAAGTTGCAACAGGAATTTGTCGACTTACGCTTTGGCATGTTTATCCACTTCAATATCCCTACTTTTATGGATGACGACTGGGCAGACCCTGATGCATCGCCGTCTATCTTCAATCCGGTGAAGCTCGACTGCGGACAGTGGGCCAAAACAGCTAAAGCTGCAAATATGACCTATGGTTGCCTGACAACGAAACATCATAGCGGATTTTGTATTTGGGATACCCAAACAACTGACTATAGTGTGAGAAATAGCCCATATAAAAAAGATGTGGTAAAGCAATACGTCGATGCATTTCGCAAGGAAGGGCTTAATGTGATGCTATATTATTCTATTTTGGATACTCATCACAAGATTCGTCCGGGGTTTATCACTACTCAACATATTGAGATGATCAAAGCTCAATTGACGGAATTACTGACTGGCTATGGAGAAATCAAAGCTCTGATTATCGATGGCTGGGACGCTCCGTGGTCGAGAATATCATACGATAAAGTTCCTTTCGAAGACATCTATTACCTGATAAAATCGTTGCAACCAAATTGTCTTGTTATGGATCTTAATGCAGCCAAATATCCTGCCGAAGCGCTATTCTATACTGATATCAAATCGTATGAACAGGGAGCGGGGCAGCATATATCGAAAGACAGCAATACACTTCCTGCGCTATCTTGTTTGCCAATAAATTCAGCATGGTTCTGGAAGCCTGATTTTCCAACCGCTACTGTTAAATCGCCGGAATTTATAGTAAATGATAATATTATTCCGTTCAACGAAGTCTATTGCAATTTTATACTGAATGCAGCTCCAAACAGAGACGGGCTTATTGATGCAAATGCAGTAGAGGCATTCCGTACCGTTGGGAAAATGTGGAGTAACAAGGGCAGGGTAAAGACATTACCTATCTGTGAAGCTCCTGTTATTTCGTCCAATATTGCCAAAAACAAACCTGCAAATGGAAGTTGGAGCAATGATATGCATCTTATGGATTTTGCCGTCGATGATAATTTCGGAACAAGCTGGCAATCTAACAGAGCCGTTCAACAGCCTTGGCTCGAAATTATATTGGGAGAAAGTGAACAACCTTTTAATATGATTACTGTTACACAGGGACACAAGAGCATAAAAAAATATAAACTGGAATATTATCAAAATAATATCTGGCATTCTTTGTTCTCAGGCTCGAACGATGATGCTATAAAAACACACAGGTTCGACAGGGTATGGGCGAATAAGGTACGGATTGTCATAGAAGAGTTCAGTGCGCCTCCGGCTATTTCCGAATTTGGAGTATATAATGAAAGACGATAACTATTAATA
Organism: Prevotella sp.; assembly: GCA_031263965.1. Taxonomy (GTDB): domain Bacteria; phylum Bacteroidota; class Bacteroidia; order Bacteroidales; family Dysgonomonadaceae; genus Dysgonomonas. Next base: position 11,269 of record JAISES010000122.1, read on the forward strand.
CAACCGATGAAAAATTTATTTTATTTGTTATGCCTGGCCCTTTCGTCTACCGGAATGGCTCAGGAGAAAGGCGATAATGAGTTCTTATACAGAGGCATTCCTCAGCTCCATACTCCTTCAGTGATCGGTAATTACCCCTCCTCTCCCTTTCTTTATTACGTGCCTGTTTCGGGGGAGCGTCCCGTCAGCCGTTCGGTAGAAGGATTACCGGTTGGGTTGGCATTCGATGCTGAGACGGGTATTATATCGGGCGTTGT
>JAISES010000126.1 GCA_031263965.1 Prevotella sp.
TCGGCTATTGAAGCCGATAAAATGCATTTTACAAATGTCTTATTCAACTTGCTCGACAATGCGGTTAAATACAGAAGAGAAGATATACCATTGGCATTAATGATACGGACATGGAATAATAACAACAAACTTTATATATCGGTAGAAGATAACGGAATAGGTATAAAAAAAGAATACGTCAAAAAAATATTTGAACGGTTCTACCGCGTATCTACAAAGAACAGACATGATGTAAAAGGTTTCGGCCTTGGACTGGCATACGTTAAAAAAATTATAGAAGACCATAAAGGAACTATAAAAGCGGAAAGCGAACAGGGTAAAGGCACCAAATTTATAATTTGCCTGCCTATAATGAAGAGTAAAAGTAATCAAGAATAATTATAAATAAGTAAATCATTATGGAAGAGAAATTAAAATTGTTTTTATGTGAAGATGATGAAAATCTTGGCATGTTGCTGAGAGAATATCTTCAGGCAAAGGGTTATGATACAGACCTGTATACTGACGGCGAAGCCGGGTACAAAGGTTTTGTAAAAGAAAAGTATGACCTGTGTATACTGGATGTGATGATGCCTAAAAAGGACGGAATCACACTTGTAAAAGAAATCAGAGTGATCAATACAGATATCCCCATTATATTCTTGACAGCCAAGAATATGAAGGATGATATCTTGGAAGGATTCAAAGCCGGCGCCGACGATTACATAACCAAACCATTCAGTATGGAAGAACTTGTTCTCCGTATTGAAGCTATTTTCCGTCGTGTAAAAGGTAAGAGAAGCAAAGAACAGCAAGTTTATCAGTTCAGCAACATGACTTTCGATACTCAGAAACAAATTCTGACTATCAACGGTGAAAGTACTAAACTGACGACCAAAGAAGCTGAATTATTGGCTCTGCTTTGTGCTCATGCAAATGATATCCTGGAAAGAAACCATGCGCTAAAACAAATTTGGGTAGACGATAACTATTTCAATGCGCGCAGCATGGATGTATATATTACCAAACTGCGTAAACTGTTAAAACCGGATCCCCGTATTGAAATTATCAATATACATGGTAAAGGATACAAACTTATTGCACCTGTAACCGAAGAAGCTGAAGGAGCAGAATAATATCGAACATTATTATAGAAATGAAAGGCCGGCAACGAAATGCGATCGGCCTTTTGCTATTTATATTCTGACCAATTAATTTACAAACTGTTTGAATTTTAGCGAAAAATATTATAATAAAGCGTTTCTATGCTTTACAACTAATAATCTGGTAAAAATAACTATTTTTGCAAAAGAGGATGAGTAAAAGATTTAGCAAGAAAGAGGTGTAGTCGCTTCGTTGGTTCATGCCGGTTCTGAGATTCAGTAATACTTTGATTTATTACCTGAATCTTTCAGATTCGTAGGTATCAATCAAGTATTACTGAAAGTAAACGCTCATCCTCTTTTTATTTGTTTAAACGATGAATATAATCTTAATCATACTTATTATAGCTTTGGGATTATGGTTGCTTTACAAACTCTTCAGCTCAGGAGGAAAAGACGACTATAACAGAAATACAAGCGGCTATAACCGTAATGCTGATAGCTATGACAAAAGAGAAGAGAAAAAAGAAAATCATAGAAAATCTATTTTCTCAATCTTGCAGAGACAAGAGACGAAAACTAAGGCTAAGAGGCAAAGTATTTTCGCCCGTATATTTTCTGCACCCTTACCTTTCGATGATGGAGCCATAACCTGGTGTGCTAATTTTCTAATTGTTGAGAAAAATATTTTAATCTCTATATTAAGAGACACTTCCGTCCATTACACTCATTTCAAGCTTGGTAAAAAAAGCGGTGGCTATCGCACAATATCAGCCCCCGATGCAATCTTGCTTAATATCCAAAAAATAATTTACAAACGCATATTACTTTCTGTCAATGTGCATCCCGCAAGTATGGGATTTCGACCGAATATTTCTGTTGCGCATAATGCAAAAGTCCATTTAGGATACAAGCAGATATTGAAAGTCGATATAGCCGATTTCTTCGGTTCAATAAAAAAGTATAGGATAATAAAAGCCTTTGAAAAAATCGGATATCCTGCCAATATATCGCAAGTATTGGGAGAACTATGTATTCTTGATGGAAAACTGCCCCAGGGTGCGGCAACGAGCCCTGCGCTCAGCAATATTATTGCGTATGATATGGATATAAAACTGGATTCGATAGCTAAGAAAAGCAATCTGGCATATACCCGTTATGCTGACGACTTGACTTTCTCGGGTGATAATATTTCTTTTGAACTTGTCCTTTCCGAAATTGATAACATAATAAGGGAAGAGAAATTTGTAATACAACGAAAAAAGACCCGGTTCCTGACAGAAAAGAAGCGAAAGATAGTTACCGGCATCTCCGTTAGTTCGGGCGAAAAAATGACAATCCCCAAAGCAAAGAAACGGGAAATAAGAAAAAATGTCCATTATATTTTGACAAAAGGTTTGGCTGAACATCAACGGTTTGTTGGTTCAACCGACCCTTCTTATATGAAACGGCTGATGGGCTATCTCAATTTCTGGCTCATGGTAGAGCCGGATAATGAATATGTCGTTAGTTTGTATTTTATAAAATAGACCGGATAATGGAAACTTAAAATAAATAACTTTCCTGGATAAAAAAGCTCCATCTGCTGCACTAACTTTTAACGAAAAGAAGAAAGAATCTA
>JAISES010000131.1 GCA_031263965.1 Prevotella sp.
GACAGAATTTTGTTTTTAACGCCCGCTTCGCTGTGTGGGTACCCCGTCTATCCGCTAAGGCCGTCAGTCTGACGCATGACAAGAACAACAAAAGCGATAGGCGATGTTGGGCTTTAGCCCTAGCGCCGTTAGCTTTACGTGCGGGGTACCCGTCAGGTGAAAAAGGCGTAAAACGGGATGCCTGTCTGAGCCTGAAAGGCGAGTTCAGCCCGTTTAGCGGTAGGGGCAGTCCTTTGTGACTGCCCGAAAATACAACCGGATTGCTTCGGGTAAACCCTCGCAATGACGCGAAAGAGAAAGTCAAAGCGAACGCATAAAGCATTTTTGGTTCCTTTTGCTGCTTAGAGCAAAAGGAACGCAAGCAATCTTCGATTGCGCGCAGAAAAAAGAACAAGAATATGGAATAATATTGTTTTTTTTGTTGCGTAACATCAGTTAATAAATTTTTTCTTGATACAGTATTTTTTATCTTTGTAAATAAACCACTGATAATAGAATATGATATTGTCCTCTCTTTTGACCCCTATAAATATAACTCTTGCTATTTTATTAACGGCCTCCTTTTTCTTTATGCGAGGAAAAGTACGCGCCGATTTGGTGGCTGTATGCGCCTTATTGGCTTTGACTTTATTTGATATTCTAACACCGGCAGAGGCGTTGGCTGGTTTTTCAAATTCGGTAGTGATAATGATGATCGGGTTGTTTGTCGTAGGAGCCGGAATATTTCGTACAGGTTTGGCGAAAATGATAAGTAGTAAGATACTGCAAACGGCCGGCAGTAGCGAAAATAAGCTATTTATACTGGTTATGCTTGCAACAGCCTCTATCGGTGCCTTTGTCAGCAATACAGGAACCGTAGCAGTGATGATTCCTATTATTGTCAGTATGGCAGCAAGCGCCAATATCAGTCCCCGCCGCTATCTTATGCCTCTGGCATTTGCCAGTAGTATGGGGATGTTTACTTTGATAAGCACACCACCCAATCTGGTCATTCAGAACACATTGGTAGATACAGGATACGAAGCCCTATCTTTCTTCTCTTTTGCTCCTATTGGTTTTACTGCCTTATCTGTGGGAATTATTGTACTTTTCTTTTTAAGTAAATTACTTATTTCCAAAAATGATAATTCTACAAATAAGAAAAAAGGGAAGTCTCTGAAAGAGTTGGCCGAAGAATATAATTTATCCAGACAGTCCTATAAAGTAGATGTTGAGGACGAATCTCCATTGACAGGAAAAACGCTTGCTGAACTAAGAATCGCTTCGAATTACGATGTAAGTATAAGTAAGATTGTAAGACGAAATGGTAATTCCAGATTCAGAAAGACATTTATAGAGGAAGTTGCAGGGCCAAAATCTATTATACAAAAAGATGATACTCTTTATTGCCATGGGAAAAAGGCAGATATAGGACGTTTTGCGTTGGAAAATAAACTGGTCTTGGAAAAAAGCGACAAGGATTTCTCCGATTTTCAGGAATCCGGACTGGCCGAGGTGTTTATTATGCCTAATTCCAGACTTATCAACAGAACTATTTCGGAAATACGTTTTCGGGAAGAGTATGATGTGAATGTATTGGGACTTCAGCGTCATAATGAATATAAGATGTTGGATATCAAGCATACTAAATTGCATTCGGGAGACGCTTTATTGATACAGGGAACATGGAAAGACCTTGCCAATCTGGACGACAGGCAGGATGATCTTGTACTTGTAGGCCAACCATTGAAGGAAGCTGCAAAGGTAACGTTGGATCAAAAAGCCCCTGTTGCTGCAATTATTATGGTATTGATGGTGCTGGCGATGGTTTTTGAGATTTTGCCTTCCGTTATTGCCATTATGCTTGCTGCCGTATTGATGGTAGCTACAGGGTGTTTACGAAATGTAGAGGAGGCTTACGATAGTATAAACTGGGAGAGTGTTGTTCTTATAGGCGCCATGTTGCCGATGGCTACGGCTTTCCAAAATACAGGAGTAGATACGTTAATATCAGGAAGCCTGGTGAGTAAACTTGGCAATATGGGACCGTATGCATTACTGGCAGGCATATATTTCTGTACATCGCTTCTAACAATGTTTATCAGTAATACCGCCACAGCGGTGTTGTTTGCACCTATTGCGATGAAGGCTGCAATCGGGATGGGAGTGAGTCCGTATCCATTTTTGTTTGCTGTTGCCGTTGCCGCCGGCATGTGTTTTGCATCGCCATTTTCGACTCCTCCTAACGCATTAGTGATGAGTGCGGGGCGGTATAGTTTTATGGATTATGTGAAGGTAGGGCTTCCGCTACAGATTGTTATGGGTATTGTAATGATATTGGTATTGCCGTTGTTGTTCCCGTTTAATCCGTAAATGAATCTACAAATTCACCAAACCGCAAAATCTTCTCACTATTGGCTTTATTGAAAAGCAAGTGTTCAAAATCCTTTTGCTTCTTTTTCAAATCGACTGTTTTCAGTAATTCGGTTGTTGCTTGCCTGAATCCTTGCAGATTATGTACTCCACAACGCTTTGAAAGAAAATCGTAATCGGGTTTTGCCTGTGACAGTAAAAACATCAAATCGTAAAAATCACGGCCTTTGGCACGGGCTAACATGGCAGCAATTTTCATACTGCACAATACGCCATCGGAAGGAATGGGAAATGGGAAAAAGAATCCGCAACCTTTGATATTCGTGATAACCGGAGAATAAACGATTCCTTGGTCTTGGCTTTCAACCTTTATCAAAAAGCGTTCTTCTTTATGTCCGCTCAACCCCAAATCGAATAATAGTTCAGGGAAATGGATATTCCGCCGGAAGGCTGTCAACTTCGGATTATCTTTATCCTTAGCTTCTACTCTCAACCCCGAATGTTCCAAAAACCGGATTACTCCATTTGTCATTTCAATAAACTCGTCTTTTGACAGGTCTTTGCAGTCGAAATCCAAGTCTTCGGAAAACCGGTCAATTCCTTTTACCAAACGCAGGTTTGTTCCACCAATAAAAACCATCTTTTGGATGTATGGTGTGGACGAAAGGTAATCCAGAATCATCAACTGCAAATATTCTTTCAGTATGTACTTATCGAAACCTGAATTTCCACGGATTTGAGCCGGAAAATAATTCCTTATCTGTTCAATCTGTATCATAAATCGTAAGTTTTAAGAAGTAACTTTACCCGATGGTCAAGCGCCTTACTTTGAAACTTGGTACAATAATCCATCAATAAATCATTGTTTAAATCATCGTGCAGGTAATCTTCGTCTAAACGCAACTCTTCCAACTCCTGTTTATTATCGTAGAACGGATAAAGATACAGCAAATCAAGCAACGCTTTTTCGGGTGTGGCAAACTGTATGGTGCGGTTGTCCGCCATTGGTTTTAATTCGTACCCAAACATCAAATCTTCTTTGACACTCTTATAGGAATATTCCCCAAAATCATTCTTAAATGCTCCCGTTTTCAAGGATGTAACACTGGTGATTTGTACCACCGCTTCCGGTATCATTCCGTAAAAAGCCAACGCTGTATGCAGGCTAATATAGGACGGGCGGTAAATGCGGTTAGCGAAATAAAGGGAATAGTCAGGCTTGCTCTTGTATTCAGAAAAAGCAAAATAACCCTGCCTCAACCGTATAAGATACCCTTTCTTCGCCCAACGGGTGAGGTTATTCCGGTCAAAATCCGGTTGCCATGCGTATATCTGATTGATATTGAAACATGCCAAATCGAACATTTTAGTCTTAAATCCCAGAAAGGTCATTTTTTTATCTTGTTTCTATTATGCTGTAAATATAGTGCATTTTAGAAATAAAACAAAAAGATAAATCTGGAAATTATTTGATATAGATCAATATCGGTATATTGTTGTTCCCGTTTTAAATTGTGATTTTATCTTCTAACAGTTGTGTAATTTGTCGCAGGTAGAGGGCATCTGTTTCATCAAAGTGACCCAAATGCTCGCTATCTATATCGAGCACGGCAACTACATTATTCCGGTCAAATAGTGGAACCACTATCTCAGACCGAGAAGCTGCATCACATGCGATATGTCCGGGAAATTGGTTTACATCTTTTACAATGACAGTCCGTTTTTCTTTCCAGGCTGTACCGCATACGCCTTTCCCATACTTGATGCGTGTGCATGCTATTGTTCCCTGAAAAGGTCCCAGCACAAGCTCATCTTTTTTCACAATGTAAAACCCTGCCCAGAAGAATCCGAATGTTTGCTTCAATGCGGCAGAAATATTTGCCATATTGGCAATTGCGTCGGTCTCTCCTTCTATTAATGCTTTTAGTTGAGGGAGGAGGGAGAGGTAGGTTTCTTCTTTGGAGGAAGAAGGGGGGATGTGGAGGGTTTCAGCCATCTATTTTTTCTCTTATGATATAGAAAATAAATTTAGTGTTTCCTATAATATATCTCTTCCACATACGCTTAGGTTCTTTTATTAAACGATACAGCCACTCTAAGCCTTTCTTTTGCATCCATTCTGGTGCCCTTTGTATATTACCGGCATAAAAGTCAAAAACAGCTCCGATAGTACCGACATGCCCTTTCACATTCAGGCTGTCAAAATGAGTATAAGCCCATTTTTCCTGCTTGGGTGCAGTCATTCCAATCCAAAGCAGATCAGGATTC
>JAISES010000157.1 GCA_031263965.1 Prevotella sp.
GAGAGAGAGAGAGAGAGAGAGAGAGAGAGAGAGAGAGAGAGAGAGACTTAAAATTATTTCTTATATTTCCAAATATATTAAAGGTCATTTTTTTCAAAATGGCCCTAGTCGGTTTAACCCTTTTTCATCGAAAGGGTTAAACCGGCTTTTGTTTTTACGATTATGTTCAATCACGACCTGATAGAATTTTTATAAACCAAATTATCTAAACTTATGAGAAAAGTAATTATTTTCTTTTGTATGCTTATCTCATCCGTGTACCTTCTCGGACAAACGGATGTGAAAGGTGTTGTTTTTGATGCCGAAACAAACGAAACACTCGTTGGCACAAGCGTATCGATCAAAGGTTCGACGCAGGGCGTACTCACTGACGAGAATGGCGCCTATTCAATCAAAGCAAAATCAACCGATGTTTTAGTCTTCAGATTCATCGGATATAATGAGCAGGAAATCACTGTGGGGCAGCAAACAACGATCGAAGTACGCTTAACGGCGGGTGTCACTCTTCAAGAAACGGTCGTTACCGCTTTAGGTATCAAACGGGATGCCCGGGCTTTGGGGTATGCGGTCAGCACAGTCAGGGGTGATGACTTAATAAAGGCCGGTACCACAGTCAATCCAATGACGGCACTTTACGGAAAAGCTGCCGGAGTAGGGATTCAGGCCACAGCTGCCGGACCGATGGGAGGAATAAAGGTTAATGTGAGAGGTTCGCAAGGATTGGATTCTTCGTCAGGAACACGGCCGTTATTTGTTGTTGATGGCGTACCTATGTACGATACGGAATCGAGCATGGCTTCGCGCGGGTACGATCCGTTAAACTCTTTTGACTATGGGTCGGCAGTTAACGACCTCAATGCAGAAGACATTGAATCCATGGAGATACTGAAAGGAGCGAAAGCCTCTGTTTTATATGGAAGCTTGGGCGCAAACGGTGTTGTGCTGATTACAACGAAAAGCGGGGCCGGAACGCGTGGTTTGGGCGTGCAACTATCTTACGGGCTGGAAACAGAAGTACCTTACCAATTGATTAAATTTCAGAACGAATACGGTTCGGGAGTAAATGAATACGATATGAGTTATACGGACGACACCAAAACGGTACGAAGGGTAGTTAGCAGCCGTTTCGGTTTCGGCCCGAAATTCGATGGCTCGCCAATTATGTTTTTCGATGGCTCGATGCGCAAATACGAACCGTACAAAGACAACTACATGGCTCCTTTTCAGAATGGCTCTACATCAAGCTTTTCGGCAGCCATTCAAGGCGGGAATGAGCAGGGAAATATGCGCCTTTCATTGAGTAATCTTGTTTACGACGGTACTATGCCAAATCAAGGACAGATAAAGAATACGCTCAGCTTTAACGGACAAATGAAAGTATCGTCGCTTGCACGTTTCGAGTTTGTTCAGAACCTGTACAATGTGAAAAGCACCAACCGCCGCCCGAACCTGCAACGCTTGATTTCGTACGGCGCTTATAACCGCGACTACGATATAGAGACCGCTATGAATAGCTATAAAGATGAAAACGGTTATCGGGTGGCTTTAAAAGGCTTATCCAACCTCGATGATAATGGCTGGGGATGGCCGAGCGCTTTTGCCGGCGACCAGGATGGTTTCTTCACCATGTTGTGGAATAACAACGAAAACAGAAATCACGACAATCGCCTCCACTCGGTAACTTCGGCAAAGGCTTTCTTAACGCCGCTGCCTTACCTGACGATAACATTGCAGGGCGGTCTCGATTATACCGATACCGAGTATATTAAAAAGAACAAAATAGAGAGAAAAGATCCGGATACCGGCCAAACCGAAGGTGGGTTGTCCCGTTACAGCCGCGAAAGGAATAAAATACAAAACTACGATGTTTTTGTGGCTTTCGACAAGAAGTTCAAAGATGTGTGGAATGTATATGCCATGGCCGGAACTTCGTACCGGAAAGAAAATTATACATCGGTAGGCGTGGGGACTTACGGTGGGCTTAAATTCCCTGATTACTGGATGCTGGATAACGGAAAAGAATGGCCGGCTTCGTATGATGACAGAGTTGCCAATTACGGATTGGGAAATGAATCTATGTATAGCGTGTTCGGGCAAGCCACACTTTCATACAACATGGAATATGTGCTTGAATTTCAGGCGAGAAACGACTGGACATCCACATTGCCAAAGCTAAACCGTTCCTATTTCTACCCCGGGGTTTCCCTTATCTGGAACTTTACGGAACGCTTCGAAATACCGAATCTTAATTACGGTAAACTGCGCTTGTCATGGGCCGATGTAGGACGCCCAGCCAATCGTTATTTTGCATACAGAGCTTACTCCATGGGTTCATTACCTGCACCCAATGCAAATATAAACGATGTAACCGGCCCCGGAGACTTATTCTCAGGAGATTTGAAGCCGGAACGCAAGCGCGAATTTGAAGCCGGATTTAATCTGCGGTTGTTTAAGCAAAACCTTCTCGAGTTGGATTTTTCCTATTATAACAACACGTTTTATAACCAAATTATGCGAGTGCCGTTATCTTCGACGACAGGAGCAGAAGCCATCCGTATCAATGCCGGAGAGATCAATAATCAGGGATTGGAGTTCTTTATCAAAGGTACACCGATAAAAATGAATGCTTTTAGTTGGGAACTGTCCTTAAACCTGGCCAAACAATGGGATAAAATTGTAAGCTTATATCCTGGAATTACACAGATCAATAGCGAATCCAGTGGTATAATTAACCGGGCCGAAGAAGGTAAGCGCATGGGTAGCCTCTGGATGCAGGATTATGTAAAAGACGAAAATGGCAACCGCATAGTGAGCAACTCAGGATTATACCAGATTTCGGATAAGGCAGAAGACCAGATATGCGTAGGAAGCATCAACCCTGATGTGTATGGAGGATTGATTTCTAATTTTTATTTTCAGGGCAATTGGGGGATGCTGAACCTGATGGCCGGTATCGACTTCAAGTATGGAGGTAAAGTGATGTCGTACACCAACTATTACCTGATGGGCAACGGAGTGAGTGAAGAAACGCTCAAATACCGCGACACGGCTCATGGCGGACTGACATGGACCGAGAAGTTCGCGGATGGCACCACCCGCGAACGCCACGATGGATTGATTCTTCCGGGAGTAAAAGCCGATGGTTCGCCTAACGATATTATTATCAGCGCATATCAATATTATAGTAGCTTTGGACGGGACGACTCTAAGTATTGGTCTCCGGATCTGATAAAAGACAATAATTACATTAAATTCAGGGAAATGTCACTGAACTATACTTTCTCCAAAAAGATTTCATCCATGATGAAACTCCAGAAATTATCGGTAGGACTGACAGCGCGGAATTTATTTTACATATATAAATCGATTCCACATATCGATGCGGAGGCTGTGCTGGGAACCAACAGCTGGATAGAAAACAGTAACTATCCGGCCAGCCGTACATTTGGATTTAAAGTCAACGTAAGTTTCTAAACTCTAAAAAATTACTGATATGAAAAAATTAATATATATCTTACTGATAGCATTTCCGCTTACTTGGTTTTCGTGTACCAACGAATTGGATCGTTACTGGGAAGACCCCAGTAAATATACGCCACAACCTGATGAAGTTGTTTCCGGGCTGTTTACCCATATGCAAAAGACCCGTTTCTGGCTTGAAGACTATGGCGAATGGTATTGGTTGCTTAATTATAGCATATTCGAGATGCCTCAAGTTACCGCACTTGTTCCATATTCTGAAAGTTTTATCAATCATTTTGCCAGTGACGATTATGGCGATTTGGACAAGTATGTATATACGGCCAATGGAAATACCTATGGACGGTTTTCGCGCTTCTATACCGACTTAACAAATTATGGACTGATCCGGGATGAAATAAAAGAACTGGAGAAATACGGAAATCCGACCGACGATGTCGTTATATACCTGCGCCTGGCAACAATACTGAAGAATGTAGTAGCTTTGCAAACAGTTGATTTGTTCAACAGCATTCCATATTTTGAAGCTTTCAATGGTTCACAAGCAGTCTTCTTTCCTCAGTACGATGATCCTATGGAGATCTACAAATCGGTTATAGAGGAATACAAAACGATAGCCGCTGAACTTCCCGGCATATATGACAAGATGTCCACCGGAGCAAAAAAAACATTTGAAACGCAAGATTTGTTCTTCAAGGGAAACATCAATAAATGGGTACAATACATCAATTCGCAGAATCTGAATGCCTGTGTCCGTGTTTCCGGCGTTGCCGAAGAATACGTGAAACCCTACATTACCGAGGCTATTAAAAACCTGCCTACAGAAGATCTTACCTTTACTTCCCCATACCTGAACGAATGTCGGGTCGGATCGTCAGGAGACGGTGGTATTATACAGCGAGGACGCTATGAGAACTACTACCAAATGGCTATCCCCGATGTGATTATGACCCGTATGAACCGGGGCGGAGATGAGTTCGACATCAATGAAGATGATCCGCGTCTACCGACCATTGGTATCGGGTTTACGCCGGATGGAACAACAGACAGAGTCGAATATTACGGCGTATCTATGGACTGCGAAAGACTTCGTACTCAGCGAATTAATTTGCCTGTTGGAGAAGGAAGGCGATGGAATGTAACGATTCCTCTGGATCCTACACCCGGAATTTCTCACTCAAATGTAGTATATCCGAGCCAGCCGATGGACGTAATGGTGCAATCTTGTATGTGGACATATTATAACCCTGTAACTTATGTCCTGTCCGAAATGCCGCTTCGAATTGTAAGTCAGGCCGAAACCGATTTACTTCTGGCCGAAGTAGCTCTGAAAAATCTCGCTTCTACCGGTAAGACGGCTGGGGTTCACATTAATGATGCCGTGAAGCATTCTACCGATTACTGGTATATGATGAATCATGCTCCGAATTATGCGGGAACAATGTCGAATGCTACCCAAGCCATCGTAACTCCTGATAAGCCTTCTGCTGTGATTATCGGTAATTATGCGAATAAGATTCAGAGCGAATTTGATGCCGCATCGGGTGTGGAAGATAAAATGGAAATATTGATGCAACAGAAATATATCCACCTGAATATATCGGGAGCTTACGAATTGTTTGCCGAACTGCGACGCACGCGTCATCCGAAATTGGAACCGATAACTTGTATAATTCCAGCCAAGTCTTTAATAAATCAGACCATGATGCTGGAACGCTTCACATTACCGCCATCCGAAAGGGCAAATAATTTTGAGCAGTACTCAAAAGTAATGGAAGATGACAAGTGGGGTAAACCGATATTCTGGGTACCACAATCGAAGATTAGCGAAACGTATTTCCGTCCGGCTGCTATTAAACCGGCGCTTCCTTAATAATAAGAGGCTGTGTCAAAAATCATTTTCACACTGTTTATCAATGAATTAGTGCCTGGTACGGAATGACAGGTTTTTGATACAGCCCTTATCTGTATTTAATTGATTGTTGTTGCTTCTGCAAATAGATAACAGAGTTATTCGAAAGCATAAAAAAACGGAGTAAAAGGTGAATAACCTTTTATTCTGTATTTTTTATACCTTTGTTCTCTTATAAAAAATGAAGTAATGCCAGTAAATATACCGAATAATCTTCCGGCAATAGAGATTCTCAAACAAGAGAATATATTTGTAATGAGCCAGTTGCGTGCGAACGAACAAGATATACGTCCCTTACGCGTACTCATTCTCAATCTCATGCCAATAAAAATAATGACAGAAACCGACCTTATAAGGTTGCTGTCGAATAATCCCTTGCAGGTGGAGGTGGAGTTTCTGAAATTGAAAACGCATACTTCTAAAAATACGCCGGAGGAACATCTGTCTATGTTCTATAAAGAATTTGACGAGATAAAGGAGGATTTCTATGATGGCATGATCATTACAGGCGCACCTGTAGAATTGTTGGATTTTGAAGAAGTCTATTATTGGGAAGAGATATCATCCATTTTCGATTGGGCCCGCGTGCATGTCACATCCACTTTGTATATATGCTGGGCTGCACAGGCTGCCATGTATCATTTCCACGGAGTGAAAAAAGTACCTTTGCCGGAGAAGATGTTCGGAGTTTTCAAGCATGTTGTTCACGATAAGCGTTTTCCTCTGTTCAGGGGATTCGATGATGAATTCTATATCCCTCATAGCCGCCATACAACTGTTATGCGTGATGATATACTGAAACACGATGAATTGAAGATACTTTCAGAATCGGATGATTCGGGAGTAGGCATAGTAACTTCGCGGGGAGGAAGGGAATTTTATTTGACAGGGCATTCCGAATATGCGCCATATACTCTTCATAATGAATATGTGAGAGACGTAGAGAAAGAGATGGATATAAAAAAGCCTCTCAATTATTATAAAAATGACAATCCGGCCAACCCTCCTGTTGTTCTCTGGTCGGGACATGGAAACCTCCTGTTTAATAACTGGTTAAATTATTTTGTATATCAGGAAACTCCATATGATAAAACTAAGATTAAAGATTTAGGAGAACTCGACCTGATGAATCATAAATAAAACAGGGAGTGCCTAAGAAACTGTTTCTAAATCAGTGATTTCCTATATTCATCCCAACCATCGAACAATGCTTCCATCGAGGACAAAACAATATTAGCGCCGGCATCAGCCAAAACTCTATCAGGCATTGGACCTGTATTAACGGCAATAGTAAAAATACCGGCGGCAACGGCGGCTTCCACACCTCTCGGAGCATTCTCTATCACCACAGCTTGATTCGGGTATAGATGCCCTGCCTTTTCCAATCCCATCAGATACGGCTCGGGATGAGGCTTGCCATTCTCGACATCAAACGCGGTAACTATCCGTTCTTTCTCAAACAGGGCCGGAAAATTATGTTCCAGCTTATTAATAAGCGTCGGCTGTCCCGTTCCCGTAACAACAGCGCAGATCAAACCTTCATCATGCACTTTTTTTACAAAGTCGTAAGCATAAGGAATCAGGCTGCCGTCATTATATTTCGAAAACAACTCTGTTTTAAGCTTATAAATACTTTCTTTCTCCTGAGATGTAGCACTCCTGCCCTTTTCTCTGTTTATCAGATAATCGATAGTATAGCTACCGACCATCCCTTCATACAAATAAAACTCTTCGGATGTACTGGGAATATCAAATTGATCCATTGTTTCTTTCCACGACTTGGCATGCCACTTCATAGAGTCGTACAACACACCGTCCATATCGAAAAGAACAGCTTTCAGATCAAAGTTTGAATAATTATGCTTGTTGAGATATTCTTTAAATACAGTTGTCATTCTAAAAAAATTAATGCTGCAAAGATAGGTTTTATTTTGGGCATGGAAAAAAGACAACTTGCTAAGAAACTGTTTGAATTTTATAGCCAATTTTTTTTCAAATCCCATAATAATATTTTTCGCTAAAATTCAAACAGTTACTTAGATTTAAAAATTTTCTAAACAAGCGTATCAAGGCTGACTGTCGGCCAACCCTCGATCATGCCGTCAGACGTTCTATACCAATGGAAATGAACATCAAGAAAAAAAAGACTTTCGATAACTTGAAGATAGGAGCACACTCCAAAGCCGAATGTGCTCCTGTCAATTATATAAGGAAGTTCTTCCTCTGGCTTCGATTTAAAAAAATTTATATCTTTGCCTTTCCTAAGTAACTGTTAGGAATTTTATAGCAAAACAAACCAAAGGCAATACAGGACATATATACAAACAATAATGAGCATGAATACTATCTGTCGAAACTTCGTGTTTTTCTTTCTTCTCTTTATTTTGTCTTCCAATGTAATCAAGGGACAGAATGCTGTTTACAATAAGTCGGACTCCCTTATCTACGAAGATTATATTAAAACCTTTAGCAAAGATGAGAAGAAGCCTTTTAGTGATGTAATTATTAACACTGCAAAATATCTTTTAGAAAAACCATATGTGGCATCTACTCTGGAAGTTTCGGATAACGAGGCCCTTGTTGTAAATCTCAGGGAGTTGGATTGCGCTACTTTTGTGGAAAACTGTATCGCCCTGTCCGGCATTATTAAGTCCGGAAGCCAATCATTCGATGACTATTGCGACTTATTGACCTACATACGCTATAGGGATGGCGAGGTCGATGGCTATGCATCACGGCTCCATTACACAAGCGACTGGGCGTATGAAAATGAGAAAAAAGGAATTTTGAAAAATATAAGCGGGGAAACAGGAGGACAAGTGATTCTGAAAACCATCAACTTTATGTCGACCCACCCGCAGTCGTACAAACACCTGAGGGATAATAAGGTAAATATTGCCGGAATAAAGAAAACAGAAGATAGCATCAACGGCCGTAAGGCATATACCGTTATACCAACATCGGCAATACCTGTAAGCAGCAAAGATATACAAAACGGGGATATTGTGGCCTTTGCCACCTCTGCCGGCGGATTAGACTATTCCCATGCCGGCATTGCATATTGGGAAAATGAGCAATTACATTTCATTCATGCTTCAAGCAAGATGAAAAAGGTGGTTATAGAACAAAAGACACTTTTCGAGTACTGTAAAGATTCTGGGAGCTGCACAGGAATAAGTATTTTCCGGATTAATAATTAATTAGTTATGGATAATAACGGTTTTCTGCGAGGAATGCGGGGTTGGTCTCAATTTTTCTTTCTTTGGTTTCTTTTCTTCACAGGTATTCTTTTCGGATCTTTCATACTGGTATTAGGAGTAGATGTGCAAGAAACGGACACCTCTGCCCGCGTTATGAGAATGTCCCAGATGATATCACAGGTGTTTGTATTCTTAATTCCGGCTTTAGCCTTTTCTTTTTTATGTCAGGGTTCGTCAAAAACATATCTGAAACTGGATGGGAAAACGAATTTACTCTTTTTAATCCTGGCTATTGCTTTAATATTAGTGATCCAGCCGCTTATTGATGTTATTGCCTACTATAATCAACAGATGAGTTTTCCCGACTCAATGAAATTTTTAGAAGAAAAAATGAGGAATGACGAGCAGTCCGCAAAAAAAGCTGTAGAACTTCTGTTCTCAGACAAGTCGATTTTCGGACTAATCTTCAACCTGCTGGTTGTAGCTGTCGTGGCAGGATTGGCCGAAGAACTTTTTTTCAGAGGATGTTTACAGCAAATCATGCTCAAGATTTCAAAGAATGAACATATCGCGGTCTGGGTTACTGCTATTATTTTTAGCGCCATTCATTTTCAATTCTTCGGGTTCATCCCCAGGGTACTACTCGGAGCTGTTTTAGGCTACTTATTTGTCTGGTCGCGTAATTTATGGGTACCTGTCATAGTCCACACGATAAATAACGCAGCCGGCGTTATTTTCGCGTATATATACTATGGAACTTCTGATTATGAACAAATAACGGCTTTCAGTCTTGAAAAAAACATATGGTTCATTGTTCCGAGCGTTATCCTTACATCTATCCTTATAATAGTTATTTTTAATAATAGAAAAACATTAAAAACAACCAAATAGTTTAAGATTAATTATTAAATTTGCATTTTTATTCACTTTGCAATGAATGTAACAAGAAAGAGAGAAAGTAATAGTTATCTGATCGACTGGATCATACGAGTTGGTGATGTACTGCTTATAAACCTTTTTTTTCTGGCTGTATATTACATTTTTCGTAATTATGAAATAACAAGTAATATATATCACAGGGAGCAGATAACAGCTTCTTTAACAATTAATTTATGTTATTTCTTCGTCAGCTCATTCATCCGCTTCCAGATATCTTCCAATGTTATCTATTTAGATAAGATTGTACAGAAATCTACTGTTTTTATAGCGATATACTCAATTCTCCTTACAGCCGGATTTTCCATATTTCAAGTAGTTCCATCGATTCCCATCATACCCTGGATTATCGGATTCCTGGCATTAGGAACCCTATATATAATCTGGCATATTGCATTCAGAATATTACTGAAAATATATCGCCGGAAAGGTTATAATTACAGACAGGTTATAATTGCAGGAGGAGGTATTAACGGGGTAGAAATCCATGAAACACTCTTATGCAGCGATTTTGGATATAAAATAATGGGATTTTTTGATGATGATCCTGAAAAAACTGGAGTCTTGCCCAATTATTTAGGAAAAATCTCTGAAATAAAGGATTATATAAAAAAAGAAAAGGTTGATGAAATTTTTTGCACTTTGCCCGGAATCGAAGAAGAAACAATTGCGGATCTGATTTTGTTCTCGGAAAAAAACATGATTCGTTTTCAATATATTCCCGAATTCCACAGGTATATAAAGCGAAGGTTTACATTCTACTTTTTGGAAACTACTCCTGTGTTAAGCCTGAGAAATGAGCCTCTGCAACATTTTTCAAACAGATTCGTAAAACGAAGCTTCGATTTTATCGTATCGGGAATTCTGCTTGTAACAATCTTTCCCGTTATCCTCTTAGTATTTGGAATTGCGATAAAATTATCTTCCCGCGGCCCGATCTTTTTCGTTCAGAAAAGAACCGGAATAAAAGGGCAGGAGTTTAATTGCTATAAATTCAGATCGATGAAGCCCAACAAAGAGGCCGACAAACTTCAGGCTGTGGCCAACGACCCCCGTCTTACAAAAGTTGGCGCTTTTATGAGAAAAACGAACATCGATGAACTGCCCCAACTTTTAAATGTCTTTAGAAACGAGATGTCTCTTGTCGGTCCCCGCCCTCACATGCTGAAGCACACCGATGAATATAGCGCTCTTATTGATAAATTCATGGTACGCCATCTGGTTAAGCCGGGAATCACAGGCTGGGCTCAGGTGACCGGTTTCAGAGGCGAAACCAAGACCGTAAATGCGATGGAAGAACGTGTGAAAAGAGATGTATGGTATCTTGAAAACTGGACATTCTTCCTTGATCTTAAGATTCTTTTCCTTACAGTCTTCAATATGTTCAGAGGAGACAAGAAAGCCTTTTAAGCGCTTTCTTTGATGTTTTCACTGTTAGAAACTGTTTAAATTTTATAGCAAATCTTTTTTTATAGTTATTATTCCCCGCTTGCGTAGACTTGTAGTCTGTGTGTTGCACAGCAAAAAAAGGATCGCTCTTTGAGCAAGACACGGACAAATGTCCGCGCCAGCCAGTGCTTTCAGGTTCGCAATGACGGGAGTAGCTGACAATCAGGTCTATAATAATATTTTTCGCTAAAAGTTAAACAGTTTCTTACTTTATCCCCCTTAAGTTTAATGCATTCCTGTACTTTGCGGCATAAACCTGATGTTTATCGTAGGTATTGGCAAAATTGTGTTTTCCCGAGAAATCTTCTTTTGCGCACATATACAGATAATCGTTTTTATCGTGGTTCAGCACGGCGTCTATCGCCTTGATCGATGGTATACGGATTGGCCCGGGGGGAAGCCCTGTATGCCGGTAAGTATTGTACGGAGAGTTAATTTCAAGATGTTTGTTCAATATCCGCCTGAGCGAGAAATCGCCAACTGCAAATTTCACGGTAGGGTCGGCTTGCAATGGCTGACCTGTACGCAGTCTGTTCAAATACAATCCGGCAACAACAGGATATTCGTCAGAGAATGTACATTCTTCTTCTACAATAGAAGCGAGTGTAGAAACTTCCATTGGGGATAATCCGGCTTCCAGAGCTTTGGCTGTGCGTTTTTCGTCCCAAAAACGCGAATATTCCTTTTTCATCCGCTGAAGAAAATCATCGGTATCTATATCCCAATATATTTCATATGTATTCGGTATAAATATAGCTACAACATTTTCGGGCGTAAAACCTAAAGACCCGCATGTATTTATATCATCCAGCTTGTTATACAAGCTTTTCTCAGATAGCATCAATTGGCCGGATATACGTTTCGATAAATCGTCTTTTGTCCGTATATTATTGAACTTAAGTTTTACAGGAATTTGATTGCCGCTGCGCAAATCCCTGATCAGGTCGTATATAGTCATATCAGGGGTTACCGCATAACGTCCTGTCCGCATATTATCCTTATACCCCAATGCAGCAGACAACATCTCAAAATTTGAAATACTTTCCACTTTTGCACTGTCTCTGAGTTCATCCAGCAATGCTTTATAATTTTTATCCTCATTGACATAAACATATACCGTTTTGCCAATATCGAATCCTGTGGCTAAAACGCTATATCCATAAGCAACAACCGCTATAATTGCTATTACGGCTATCAGAGATATGTACAAAATCTTTTTTCTCATTCTTCACTTCTCACTTTTCGTTCTTCACTTTTCGTTTTTCATTTTACAGAAAATAAAAGCTCCATAAATTCCTTTCCTTTTATCAATCCATAAGCGCCTTTTTGAGATTCAAATTCATCATATACCTGAACATCATCGGCATTGCCATCTGACCGGTATATGAGGAACGGAACAGGCGTATTGGTATGCGTCTTGATAGCACAAGGAGTCGGATGATCCGGCAAAATTGCTATCGTAACCGGCTCATTCCAATCCTTGACAGCTTCATAAATCAGCTTCACAACGCGATTATCGAGATATTCTATAGTTTTAGTTTTTAGTTTGTAATCTCCATCATGGCCGGCCTCATCACTAGCCTCGATATGCAAATATACAAAATCCTCTTCTTTTAATGCCTCAATTGCAACTTGGGCTTTACCTTCATAGTTTGTATCGTACAATCCGGTAGCTCCTTCCACGCGAATTACTTTCAATCCGGCATAAACACCGATACCCATAATCAGATCGACGGCAGAGATTACAGAGCCACCCTTTACTCCGAATAGTTCCTGCAAGGTTTGCATCTGCGGACGATAGCCCGGCGACCAGGGCCAGATACTGTTTGCAGGGTCTTTGCCTTCTGCTATGCGCTTTTTATTCACCGGATGATCTTTGAGTAGCTCCTGCGATTTTATTATCAGGGCGTTCAAATAATCAGCCGTTTCTCCGGCTTCCGGTGTATCCGGTTTTATCAGGACATCTTTGATCGGCACACCCGTTACGTCATGAGGAGGCGTACAATCCAGATGTTTGTCCCCGCCCTTTAGTTTTAACAGGTGGCGGTACGAAACTCCCGGATAAAAACTTGCCTTTCCATCATTTAATTCCTCATCGAGAAACCGGATAAGTTCGGCCGCCTCTTCACTCGATATATGACCGGCAGAGTGATTTTTAATCTTTCCGTCGTCGATACAGATAAGGTTGCAACGCATAGCCATTTCACCAGGCAATATATCCACCCCCATACTGGCAGCTTCCAGGGAGCCTCTACCCTCAAATACTTTTGGAAGATCGTAGCCTAAAACGGACAGGTTGGCAATCTCGCTTCCCGGCTTGAATCCCTGAGGTATTGTGTCTAACATGCCGCTTTTGCCCATAGCGGCAAGCATATCTATATACGGTTTCCTAGCTGCTTGCAGAGGGGTTTTATCCCCTAAAGCAGCAATAGGCTCATCGGCCATTCCATCGCCAAGAATAATAATTGTTTTCATATTTATTGATATTGTGCAAAATTGCAGAATATTTATCAGAATGGCAACAAATAGCGACCGTTGTTATATAAATTCTATTTCAAGATTTTGTATATCAACAAAATACAATTGTGATTTGTGAAATTATTTATTGTAAACTATAAACATTATATAGAATAAATGTATATGGCCGTCATTTATAGCAAATTAACCACAGAGTTTCACAGAGTAAAAAAATCACGGAGTACACAGTGTAACTCCGTGAAAATAAACTCTGTGTGACTCCGTGGTTAAAAATATATACTGTTAATTCTTGTAAACCAATACGATAACGCTCTATTAAATATAAACTCTTATATAATTATACTCAAACAAAATTGGATTGCGACTTAGCCAATCTAAAATTGAGCGTCAACAGCGTCTCTAACTCAGGTTTATATTGTTCTATATTTTCAAAGAATTGCAGGATGGCTAGCCTG
>JAISES010000161.1 GCA_031263965.1 Prevotella sp.
CAGGCTAGCCATCCTGCAATTCTTTGAAAATATAGAACAATATAAACCTGAGTTAGAGACGCTGTTGACGCTCAATTTTAGATTGGCTAAGTCGCAATCCAATTTTGTTTGAGTATAATGAGTATGAATTATCTAAATGTATCGATCTGCCGCTTAGCGGAATGGCTGTTTGTGGAACAAATATGTAGCAAGATGATGCTACTTTTTCGTTCATCAAAGAGACAGTCTCTTCTTTTGACAAATTATCGCCGGACTTACAGCCCTGCAAAAAGAATGCGAACAGGACAATTGTTATAAAAGTTTTCATAATGATGTGTGTTTTGATATAATGAAAACAAACCGAGGGGATGAAATGTTTAAGATTCGTAATTTATATAAGAAACTGTTTCTAAAACAGGCAAACATACCGGATAAAATTTTCCTCTAAAACAAGGTTTAACAGAGGAAGTATAACTGGCATTAAAATTGTACTTATCTTTACAGAAAGAAAATAAAATGCTAAAACCAGGACCTATCGGTGTTTTTGACTCCGGCTACGGCGGGCTCACCGTATTATCTCATATACAATCTCTGATGCCGGAATACGATTACTGCTATCTTGGAGATAATTTGCGGGCTCCGTACGGCCCCCGTTCATTCGATATTGTTTATGAATTTACAAAACAGGCAGTAAATACCCTGTCCGATATGGGGTGCAACCTTGTCATTCTGGCTTGCAATACGGCATCGGCCAAAGCCCTCCGGAGCATACAACAAAAGGATTTACCAAACATAGACCCTGACAAAAGAGTGCTGGGTGTTATCCGTCCTACGGCAGAAATTATAGGTTCTGTCACCAAAAGCCGGCATGTAGGTATCCTGGGAACTGTAGGAACAATACAATCAGAATCCTACCCGATAGAAATAACCAAATTCTTTCCGGATATTACCGTAACCGGCGAAGCTTGCCCTATGTGGGTTCCGTTGGTAGAGAATCGTGAATACGAAAGCGATGGGGCCGACTATTTTGTAAAAAAAAATCTGGATAATATACTAAGCAAAGATCCGGAAATAGATACGATCATATTAGCCTGCACTCACTATCCGCTATTGCTGAATAAGATAAAAACTTTCCTTCCCGAAGGCATATCGGCTATCCCTCAGGGAGAATATATCGCACACAGCCTGCAAGATTACTTATTGCGACACCCTGAAATGGAGCAGGTATGTACAAAAGGCGGGAAAACGCGTTATTTTACGACAGAATCGCCGGAAAAATTCTCCGAAGCAGCTACGATTTTCCTGAATAAAGAAATTGAAGTGGAGAGCGTAACACTCGAATAAATCCATCCTCCATTATGCGGAAAATAATCCATATAGACATGGATGCCTTTTATGCATCTGTCGAGCAGCGCGACAACGCTGCATACAGAGGTAAACCGTTGGCTGTCGGTTATTCGGGTCCAAGAGGTGTTGTTGCCGCCGCCAGCTACGAAGCCCGCCGTTATGGTGTACGCTCTGCCATGGCTTCGAAAACTGCACTGCGAAAATGTCCGCATCTGATATTTGTTCCGGCGCGGTTCGATGTATATAAATCCGTATCGGGGCAGATAATGGAAATCTTCCACGAATACACCGATCTTGTGGAACCTTTATCCCTTGATGAAGCATTTCTCGATGTAACGGAAAATTTCAGGAATATTTCTTCCGCCACCCAGATTGCACAGGAAATAAAGCAAAAGATAGTTGAGACTACCGGACTGACAGCCTCAGCCGGAGTATCATTCAATAAATTTCTTGCAAAAATAGCATCCGATCAAAATAAGCCTGACGGTTTATTCATTGTAAAGCCAAAAGTAGCAGAGCAGTTTGTCGAAACTTTAGCCATAGAGCAGTTTTTCGGAGTGGGAAAGGCGACAGCCAAGCTAATGCATCAACTTGGAATAAAAACAGGATGGGACCTGAAACAGCGATCCGAAAACGAACTGGTATCCTATTTCGGAAAAGCAGGACATATTTATTACCGGAATGCCCGCGCCATAGACGAAAGGCCTGTAGAGTCGCACCGGATAAGGAAATCCATCAGTTCGGAAACCACCTTCGACAGGGACATAGATGACCGTGAGGAACTGGCCATTATCCTGGATGAAGTAGCAGGGGATGCTTTCACGGATATAGATAAACGGGGATTCAGGGGACGTACCGTCACACTGAAGATAAAGTATGCCGATTTTAAGATCATAACCCGAAGCAGGACATTTCCGGATTATATTACCGATTATGAGACATTCTATAAAGCGGGATTCGAACTGCTACAATGCGTAAATCTGTCTCCGAAAGTAAGACTTATAGGACTGGGTGTAAAAAACAGCGAAGAGAGTACCGGATGGCACAGCGCCATTCAGTTACAGATCGATTTTGAAGACAGTTAATGATTGATGTTGCGCAACACCGAAAAACAGTATCCTTCCATATTCTTATACGTTTTCCTGTACGGAATCTACGATTTCTTAACTTTCTCTTTCCCGTCATTGCGAACCTGAAAGGTGAAGCAATCCGGAAGGAAGTAACCGGATTGCTTCGGGTAAACCCTCGCAATGACGGGAAAGTCAAGATGACTTCAGGTTCTAAATCCAACCAAAGATCAATAAAAAACACAACTGTTGAAAACTGACTATTGTTTTTCTGGTTTAAAGTTTCTATTTGTTGTAACTTTACCAATTGTGAAAAAGCAATTATGCAGATATGAATAATTTTGTACATCTACACGTCCATTCCCAATATTCTTTACTTGATGGACAGGCCAGCATTCAAAATCTGGTAGACAAAGCAGTAGCCGACGACATGAAAGCCATTGCCCTTACAGACCATGGCGCTATGTTCGGAATAAAAGAATTCTTTAATTATGTGAAGAAGAAAAATTCCAAATTCGATAGCGCAATCAAAGAATTGAAGTCTGAGATAAAGAAATTGGAAGAAACTCCGGAGAATACAGAACTTGTAGGAAAATTAAAATCACAAGTAAAAGAGGAAGAATCTAAGAAGTTCAAGCCCATCATAGGCTGCGAATGCTATGTTGCCCGTCGTGGCAGGCACCTGAAAGAGGGTAAACCCGATATGAGCGGTTGGCACTTGGTAGTATTGGCTAAGAATAAAAAAGGCTATCAAAATCTGATCAAGATGGTTTCTCGTAGCTGGACAGAAGGTTTCTATATGCGCCCGCGTATAGATAAAGAACTACTTGAAAAGTATCACGAAGGACTTATCGTATCCACAGCATGCCTCGGTGGCGAGATCCCCAAAAAGATACAATCAGGGGATATGGAAGAAGCGGAAAAATCCGTACAGTGGTTTAAGGATCTTTTTGGCGAAGATTTCTATCTCGAACTTCAACGCCATAAAACAAACCGTCCGGATGCTAATCTAGAAGCATATCCATTACAGGAAACAGTAAATAAAGAACTGTTGCGCATCAGCGAAAAGATGGGGGTAAAAGTCATTTGCACCAACGATGTACACTTTGTAGATGAGGAAGATGCCGATGCTCACGACCGTCTTATATGTTTGAGCACAGGTAAGGATTTCGATGATCCTAACCGTATGCGCTATACAAAACAGGAATGGCTAAAGACCAGAGCCGAGATGACTCAGATATTTGGTGATTTGCCGCAGGTTATGGAAAACACACTAGAGATAGCCGACAAAGTTGAATTTTATTCGATCGACTCCGATGCCTTAATGCCTTTTTTTACTATTGATGCATCTTTTGGAACAGAGGAAGGTTATAAGCTATTGTATAATGAAGATGATCTGATCAAAGAATTCGGGGAAAAAGAATATCTGCGCTTAGGGGGCTACGGCAAGGTAATCCGTATCAAGCTGGAATCCGACTATCTGAAACATCTGACTATGATAGGTGCTGAGAAGCGCTATGGAAAAAATTCGGATGCTGAAATATCTGAGCGTATAGAGTTTGAACTGGATACAATGAAAACGATGGGATTCCCCGGATATTTTCTTATCGTACAGGATTTTATAACGGCTGCCCGCCAGATGGGAGTTGCCGTGGGCCCGGGACGGGGTTCTGCCGCGGGTTCAGCCGTAGCTTACTGTCTGGGTATAACCGACATCGATCCTATAAAATACGACCTGCTGTTCGAGCGTTTTCTTAATCCCGACCGTATCTCCATGCCCGATATTGACATTGACTTCGATGACGACGGCCGCGGAAAAGTATTGAAATGGGTTACCGACAAGTATGGACAAGAACGTGTTGCACACATCATCACATATGGTACAATGGCAACCAAATCGGCAATCAAAGACGTTGCCCGTGTTCAGAAACTACCATTGACAGACGCGAATCGCCTGGCTAAATTTGTACCCGACCGTATCCCTGACAAAAAGAAAGTTACATTAAAGGACGCTATAGCATATGTACCCGAACTTAAGGAAGCAGCCAACAGCAACGACCCTGTAATGCGCGACACACTTAAATATGCCCAGATGCTGGAAGGCAATGTGCGCAACGTGGGAGTCCATGCATGCGGCATTATCATCGGCCAGCAGGATATATCGGATATAGTACCCGTCAGTACGGCCGAAGATAAAGAAACCGGCGAGAATATCTTAGTTACACAGTACGAAGGTACAGTAATTGAAGAAACCGGACTTATCAAAATGGACTTTTTGGGACTAAAAACTCTTTCAATCATCAAAGAAGCCCTCGAAAACATCAAGCATACTACAGGTGAAAATATAAATATTGACACTATATCGCTCGAAGACCCAAAAACTTATGAGCTTTATAGCCAAGGGAAAACAACCGGAACATTCCAGTTCGAGTCGGCAGGTATGCAAAAATACCTGAAAGAGTTGCAGCCATCCAAATTTGAAGACCTGATAGCGATGAATGCCCTTTATCGTCCGGGGCCAATGGATTATATACCATCCTTTATTGCACGTAAACATGGACATGAAGATATAACATATGATATTCCGGAAATGGAAAAATACCTGAACGACACCTATGGTATTACGGTCTATCAGGAACAGGTCATGTTATTGTCGAGACAATTGGCCGATTTTACCCGGGGGCAGTCCGACGAATTGCGTAAAGCAATGGGTAAAAAACTTATCGACAAGATGAATGCCCTGAAGGAAAAATTCCTTGCCGGAGGAATGAAAAACGGACATGGAAAGAAAACGCTGGAAAAGATATGGGCGGATTGGGAAAAATTTGCCTCCTATGCATTCAACAAATCCCATGCGACGTGCTATTCATGGGTAGCCTATCAAACAGCTTGGCTGAAAGCAAACTATCCATCGGAATACATGGCGGCCGTACTCTCCCGTAACTTATCGAATATTACGGAAATCACCAAGTTTATGGATGAATGCAAGGCCATGAACATGAATGTACTCGGCCCTGATGTGAACGAATCGTATCTCAAATTCTCGGTAAACAAAGCAGGTGATATACGCTTTGGCCTTGCCGCGGTAAAAGGAGTAGGTGAAGGCGCCGTGATGAATATTATAGAAGAGCGCCGGCAGAATGGCGTATTCAGCAATATTTTCGACTTCGTGGAACGCGTAAACCTCAGCTCATGCAACAAAAAGAATATAGAATCATTGGCTTTGGCCGGAGCCTTCGACGCCTTTAGTGAAATAAAGAGAGAACAATTCTTTGGAGTTAATACAAAAGGTGAAACTTTTATAGATCAGCTAATACGTTACGGGAACAAATATCAAGTGGATAAAAATCAGGCTGCCAATTCGTTATTTGGCGACGACACATCGTTCGATATTGCACACCCTGAAATACCCAAGACAGAGAAATGGTCTGATTTGGAGCGCTTAAACAAAGAACGCGAACTAATCGGCATCTACCTGTCGGCCCACCCGCTGGATGAATATAAAATAGTACTGAATTATGCCTGCAATGTGGGCATGTCTGAAATAGAAGACAAAGATGCTCTCAAGAACAAAGAAATTTCTTTCGGAGGATTGGTTAGTAACGTGCGTGAGGGAATTACTAAAAACGGAAAACCTTTTATGATAATCCGTATCGAGGATTTTACAGGTAGTGGCGAAATCCCTTTGTTTGGCGATGATTATATCAACTTTGGAAAATATGGCCGCCCGGGACTCTATGTTTTTATTAAAGGGCGTGTACAGGGACGAAGATTCGATGCCAACCAGATGGAACTGAAAATTCAATCTATTCAACTTTTGCCGGATGTGAAGGATCGCTTGATAGAAAAACTGACCATAACTTTGCCGTTGCATGATATGAATACCCAAATGGTTGAAGAACTATCTTCATTAACTAAAAACAATCCCGGAAATTCTTTGTTGTATTTTGAAGTCGTAGATGGAGAAAAAAACATGAAAGTAGAACTTTTTTCCAGAAACTCCAAGATAAGTGTAAAACAGGAACTAATTGATTATCTGACAGAAAACGAAAGTTTTATATTTAAAGTAAATTGATTCTTTCATATTTTAAATAGATTAGTTACCTTTGCAGAAGCATAAAAGCAAATAAATTACATATATATAACAAACAAACAAATAGACAACAGTTATGGCTTTAGAAATTACAGATGCCGGCTTTGAAGATCTTTTGAAATCCGGTAAACCATTGGTTATAGATTTTTGGGCAGAATGGTGCGGCCCATGTCGTATGGTAGGTCCAATTGTTGAAGAATTAGCTGCGGAATATGAAGGCAAAGTTACAATTGGTAAAGTAGATGTTGATAACAATGATGAAATCACATCGAAATACGGCATTCGCAATATACCGACTATTTTATTCATCAAGAATGGAGAAATAGTAGACAAACAAGTTGGTGCTGCGCAAAAATCAGTATTGATCGAAAAAGTTGAAAACCTATTGAAATAAAGTATGTCATCAAAATTGTTTTATATTATTTTGTATCTTTGCATGCATGGGCAGAGTCAATACACCACAACTTTCAGGCAGGGAGCGTTTGGTCTTAGAGCAG
>JAISES010000166.1 GCA_031263965.1 Prevotella sp.
CAGGCTAGCCATCCTGCAATTCTTTGAAAATATAGAACAATATAAACCGGAGTTAGAGACCCTGCTTACTCTAAATTTTAGATTGGCTAAGTCGCAATCCAATTTTGTTTGAGTATAAGTTTCCGTTTTCATAGATAGCATTCCCGACATAATCCGTTGTACTGCTCATTGTCAGTGCTGCTGTATTGACCGTAGAGCCTATAATAGGAGTGGTCGAATAATTAGGGTTCCACTTCTGTACGGCCTTTAGCTTTTGTCCCGATGCCGAATAGGTGTATTCATTACGCCCTTCGGTAGTCTTATTCTTTATATCCACTATTTGAGGCAGGTTCAAGCTATTGTATTGGATTTGTGAGATACCCTTGTTCAGGTCTTGTGTCATAGCCCCGTTTTTATTATAGGTATATTCGGTTGCTGCATTACTATAGTCCTTAAAGTCCATCGAAGTATTCAGGGCTATATCGGCTGCTGCATCACTTACGGTCTTCATCTGGTTGCCTGTATAGTTCATCGTCAGGTTATCTATCATTCCGTAAGTTGCAGCGGTGGTCAGTCCGTAACGTTGCAGGTTCATGATATTGCCGTGCTTGTCGTAACTGTAGGCCGTATTGAAATTACCGTCGCCCGTATAAGTCGCTGCTTTCAGGCGGGAAAGATTATCGTAAGAGAAATTATAAGTCCTCGTTTTGCCTGCCTGTCCCCACTGCATGGATGAAATGTTGCCACTGTAGGTATAGCTTAATGTTTCATTGAAATGGGCGTTGGCAATACTATTCGTCCATGACCTGATATTATAGGCATAGGTGGTATTCATGTTGGCCGGACTGCCTTTCTTGTTGGTCAGCAGCCTTCCCAACTCCTCATAGGTGTTTTCTGCAAGGATAACCTGCGGTTTGACCGTTGTGCCGTCCGTCAACTGGTGGGTAGTGGTCAGTAACCTTCCTGCATGGTCGTAGCTGTAAGCGTAAACTTCGGTTTGAGTGTTCTTGCCTGTTGCCTGATGGACATGCTTGCGTTGGGTAGGTTGCCCGGTGAAGTTATAGGCGATGTATTCCTTTTCCAGTCCTCCGGTCAGGTGGCTGTTGCCCTTGGTTTGGATTAGCCTTGCCCTGTCATCATAATACATCACCGAATAGAGGTAGGTTGAAGATATTGTGCCGTCAGGGTTCATCTGCGCCGTCAAGGTTCCAGTAAGCATCCCTTTGTTCTTATACTTGTTGGCTCCGGTATAGTCAGTGCCATACCATGTACCATAGCCGGATTCTGTATTATACTCGGTTCCTGCGGTTGGTATTTCCATCATGCCGCGGAAATCATAGTTGTCGTAATAGTTGGCCGAAAGGATAACAGGCGTATTGGTGAACGTCTTATTAATACCATCGACCTGTATATTGTAGCGTTTGTAGCTGCCGCTACTTGCATATACACCCTTCACTACTTTGCTGCTTACAGGGATGGTATCCTTGCAGATACCTGTCAGCACCACTCTTCCGAAGGCATCGGGGATGGTAAATGTCCACTCGTTTTTTCCGTTACTTCGCTGTTCCCCATCCTGCGAGAAGATCTGACGGTCAGCCTTATCGTAAACGTAATAAATAGGTTCGCAGCCCGGAAGCTTCTTGGCTATGCAGCGGTTGCGGTGGTCGTATTTGTACTGGTAGCCCCATGTCTCTATCTGACTATCGTTAGCGACTCCGTCGGAAGTAATCAGGTCGGACAGCATGGGAGGGAGTACATAGCACAGGTTTCCAAAATCGTCGTAAACATAATAAGTATCATGTACCGTACCGTTCATCTGACGGATAAGTACCACCTGCCCCAGCTTGTCCTTGAACTCATAGGAGATATTGCCGTCCTCGTCCTTTACTTCGATCACATAAAGCTGGCTGGTTGTATAGTTCCCGCTTTTGGACAATGAGGTGGAAATACCCGAACCATTGACAACAAACTTTTTACACACCAGTTCCCCGCTGGCGGTATTGGTCAGATATTCTGTCTTTACAGCCATTCCATTCTTTTGCCAGTCAGCCCCGGGACCGTATTGCTCCATAATTCGATTTAAAGGTGAATCTTCATATATACTTTTATTATAAGGATTTTTATCACCCTTGTAAATAGATATAGATCTTGTTTTTAACCTGTCAGCATCCATAGACCTTCCGTCTCCATTATGAACGATCGGTAGCCATGATTTATCATCCCGACCCCAGGTATCATATTCCCGCAACGATACAATGTTTTGTTTTTGCGGACTCATTCCATATAGTATGGTCTGTTCGGGTCTTCCAAATGCATCGAAATAGCTAATAGAATGCTGTCCCCGGCTTACAGTTGTCATCTCTTTTATATTTCCGGAACTTTGAGAAGGGACAACTGTATATATATAATTTTTATCTGCTGTAAAGGTTACTTTTCCGGGATCAGGTGCCGGAATATTCGATACAGAGTATCCTTCTATAAAAGTGGTAATTATCCCGTCAGTGGTTTTCCCTTCGGAAATAATATAATATGTACCTGCTGCAAGGTTCTTTATCGCGAGGCAGGCCTGCCCTTTTTGTGAGCAAAAATTATCTGTAGCTGAATTATCTGCTTCTTTTATTATGCTTAAACTTGCGTTGGTTAAAGCCAGACGGGTATTATCCACTTCCGATCCACAATGCGAAATCGTTATGTCCATCGCAGAAGGCAGTATCATCTTATAAAATACATCGTTCGTACTATTTTTTTTATATTCATCAAAATAATAGGTTGTATTACGTGTGTCATCAAAAGAGAAATAGCCTTGTTTTGCTTTAATATCGATTGCCGATTCTTTTTTATCTCCATCTAAAGGAACATTTGTTCCATTTAATTCTATTTCGAAAGGAAAATCGTCACCTCCCCAATATGGGATTGCAACAAATCTATTTTACATTAACTCTAATAATTATTGCCGTATCTGATTGTCAGTTTTCCGCGTCATTGCGAGGAGTGCAACGACGAAGCAATCCGGTTAGCGGTAGGGGCAGCCCTTTGTGGCTGCCCGAAAATACAACTGGATTGCTTCGGGTAAACCCTCGCAATGACGCGAAAGAGAAAGTCAAAGCGGGCGCTCAAAGCATTTTTAGAAAAAGAACAAGGATATGGAATGATACTGTTTTTCGGTGTTGCGTAACATCAGTTAATTACTTGAAAGATGATTTTATTGACTGAATAAATCTAAATATTTGATTTTTTGAAAAACAAATCCCTAATTTTAGTTAATATCGGAATCCGTTTTACTTTTTATATTATTTTCATGTTCGAATTTACTTTTTAAAGTTCAACATGAAAAGATATTTCTTAGCCTTACTATTTATAAACCTCACACTGGGAGCATTCTCTCAATCCAATAATATAACAGGATTGCATGGACTGATTGATGAGAATGGTAATCAATTTTATGAATTTGCCGGATACAATATATTCGTCCAGGAAATAGAAACACCTGAAAGCGAAAGAGACATTTCAAGAATAAAGAAGAAATATAATATTCTAAATATCCAGAAAGAATACTCTTCTATCAAGATCAATCGTACCAATAAGATTATCGAAGCAACAGGCATCGATGATACTATTGAAGGCGTCGACTCAAACTATCTGCTTTATATTTTACAAAAAGGGTATAATAAGTCTGATCTGATTCTATTCACAAAAGCTGGTGATAGAGATATAAATATTGAAAATAAATTCATAGACCTGTATCTTGAAGATAAATTAAACCGCTTTATTTCGCCTGTTGAAATAGATTCTATCGATTTTGCAGGGCGAAACTTACATTTAGGGTCGGCTTGCCAATGGTGGTTGCCTCACAATATCAATTGCATGGGCGGACAAATTAGTTGGGCTGAGTTCGACGCGCAAGAAAAAGCTGATCAAAACACAGAAATCTTTATTCTAAAAAATGCATCTTCAAAAACTGCTATTTTATCAGATACTGTTATTCCCATACTTTTTGAAGGCAATGATACTAACGCTAGACGAATTGTGCACAAATCCCATTATGAAAGGAATCCTTTAATCGTATATTATGTGTCTACTCGGGTAAGGGGCCGTTACATTAGTTGTGTGATGAGTTATTATGGATATAACCGAAATGATTATGAAATGCCAGATCTACTGAAAGAGGTTATGCAACTGAAAGAAATTCCGGAAAACGCCTGGCATAAATACGATGTTCCGGCAAGAGAGGAGCTTACCCAAATGGAAATTGAGAAGTTGAAAGAAATAAGAAAAGAGAATGATTTCATCAACTATACCATAAGCTTTAAATCTGGTGTGTATATCCCAATGGGAGAGCAGAAAAATTTTACAGGAATAAGTCCATACATTGCTGTTAGCATGAGCCTAAGAAATCTATATAGTTATGGTATGCCAGAACCTAGTACAGGACTGTTTCTTGAAATGGGAATAGTTTTACCCAACGACAGGAAATGGTTTATATACGATGGAAAAGACACTTCATTTGCGACCAAGGCTCAGAGTATCTATACAGTCAGCATAGGGTATCAGCATCAGTCCAAACTGACACGTAGTGTTTACTGGGAAAAGTATGGCAAAATAGGAGTCTCCGGATTGACAACCAATAAGAAAAAGCCAGATGTAAAAAATGAAACTTATAGTGTTGACGTCTTCAGCTTCGGCATAGGCACAAGCCTGCGCTTCAAAAGAGTTGGTATATTTGGAGAATACCAATTTGCACCATACAATAAGAGTAAACACCTGGATGTCGGAGGAAACAGTGCATTTCTTTTCGGTTTAAATATTATTATATAAACAAAAAAATACCCTGACAAAATTTGCCAGGGTATCAATATCTATATTCTTTTTACGAGAACTTAGGTTTTCGTCCTTTACGATGTCCTTTATCTTTGTCTGACGGCCTGGAAGAAGATTTCGACCTTGAATCCGAATTTCTTCTTTGTTGCCCTCTATCGGATCGTGACGCACCAAAATTACCACGTCCACCACGGTCTCCATCGCGATTGCCGCCTCTGTCTGAACCCCTGTCGGATCCTCCGCCTTGTGCTACTTCAACCGATATGCGGCGGCCATTCTGTTCCTGACGGCTCATAGATTTGATAACCTTTTGGGCATCTTTTTCCGGAACCTCAAAGAATGAGAAGTTCTGCATAATATCGATACGTCCGATATTTACTTTTTCCGGCACAAAATCATTAACCAATCCCATCAGTGTGGCAGGATTTACATTATCGGTACGGCCGATATTGATAAACAAACGGGAATATCCCCTCTCTGCGCCGCGTCCATTTGGGCGTTGGTCTCTGTCCCGGCGACGGGGGAATGAATTGTCGTCGCGATCGCGTGATGAGCGTTCTGTAGGAGATTCTATTTCATCTGCATCGCGATAGTATTCGATCAGACGATTAAACTCAAGGGCTACAACACGTTTGATTATATCTTCTTTTTCGAGCCAGTCAAGTTTTCTGAATACAGACGGCAAAAGGTTGGATATTTCTTCTTCGTCCACCTTAACCTTCTCGATACGGTCTACCAGACTAAACAATTGTTTTTCACAGATAGCTTCTCCCGAAGGGATAGTACCTTGTTCAAACTTCTTGTTTATCATCTTTTCGATTTCTCTGATTTTTCCTTTTTCCTTAACATGGACAATAGCGATCGACGTCCCTGTTTTTCCGGCACGGCCTGTACGTCCGCTACGGTGTGTATACGACTCTATATCGTCAGGCAAACCATAGTTGATAACATGTGTAAGGCTATCTACGTCGAGTCCGCGAGCTGCCACATCGGTAGCTACCAAAAGTTGCAGGTTGCGAATACGGAACTTTTGCATCACGTAGTCGCGCTGTGCCTGAGACAGGTCGCCATGCAATGAATCGGCATTATATCCGTCCTGTATCAGCTTGTCTGCAATTTCCTGAGTTTCGCGGCGGGTACGGCAGAATATGATCCCGTATATATCCGGATAGTAGTCTGCGATACGCTTAAGGGCAAGATATTTATCCTTGGCATGTACCATGTAGTAAACATGCTTTACCGTACTTGTACTTTCATTCTTACGTCCGATGGTGATTTCCTTCGGGCTTTCCATGTACTTTTTAGTGATTTTAGCGACCTCTTTCGGCATAGTTGCCGAGAAAAGAAGCATCTGCCTGCTATCCGGTACTTTGGACAGGATTTCATCTATACTGTCCATAAAGCCCATATTGAGCATTTCATCCGCTTCGTCCAGAATCACATGCTTTACATCTCCAAGGTTGACAGTCTTACGATTGATCAAGTCTATCAAACGGCCCGGAGTAGCAACGATGATATGCACGCCTCTTTTCAGCGACTTAATCTGACTCTCGATACTGGATCCGCCGTAAACAGGCAATACCCTCAAATTATCTATATATTTGGAATAGTCTGCCAAATCGCTTGCTATTTGCAGGCACAGTTCGCGGGTAGGACATAGGATCAGCGCTTGCGGCACATTTTCTTTCACATTGATTTTTTGCAATACAGGCAAGCCGAAAGCGGCCGTTTTCCCTGTTCCTGTTTGCGCTAAAGCAATAACGTCTGTGGTTTCGCCAAGTAGGTATGGAATCACTTCCTCCTGAACCGGCATGGGATTCTCGTATCCCATTTCTTCGATTGCCCTGCGGATATTCGCTGCAACCCCTAATTCTTCAAATGTTTTCATTAAAAATTTTATGTGATAAATAAGTCTTTCAATTGACTCACTCCCACCCCAAAACGAAACGATAAGAAGAAATAAGAGAGC
>JAISES010000231.1 GCA_031263965.1 Prevotella sp.
TAAGCAAGAACTGGAAGACGAATACGGTCAGTTGTCATATGAATATGAGAAAGTAAAAATGAATCTGAAAAACGATTCCTTACTACAAAAACTAACCAACGAGCAGACTAAGGTTCAACGTTTACTGGAAGAACTGAAAACTGTAAAAGCAGAAAATAAATCGGAAATAGCCAGATTAAATAAGGAACTAAGCTCCTTGCGCCAGGTACTGAGGTCGTATGTAATGCAGATTGATTCCCTGAATAGGGCTAATACACAGCTTCGCCAGGAAAAGAAAGAAATCACGGATAAATACCAGGAAACCGCACGTACACTGAATCAGGTTTCGCAACAAAAGCAAGATCTGTCGGAAAAAGTTACGCTGGCGGCTAAACTTGATGCAACAAACATCAGCATACAGGCAACAAACAGTAAAGGTAAGGTTCAAAAAAACATAAAGAAAATAGAGCAATTTGTAATAAACTTTGCTATATCGAAAAATATAACGGCAGAACCCGGCGAACGTACAATCTATGCACGCATTATGAAACCTGATGACGATGTGCTGGTCAAAAGCCGGACAAACGTATTTCCGTTCGAAAACAAAGAAATAAATTACTCGATAAAAAGAGTCGTAGAATATGGCGGCGAAGAGACTCCTGTCTCCATGTATTGGAATGTAGAAGAATACCTTATGCCGGGAAAATACCGTATCGACTTATTTGCTGATGGTAACCGTATCGGCAGCAAATCTTTTACATTAGACGATTAATGACAGCAATAGAAGCCACTAAAGAACACCTGTTTATTATACAAGCCCTTTCGGAAAAGGTTTGGCCTCATACCTTTCGGAATATCCTGACAAAAGACCAGATTGGGTATATGATGGATATGATGTACAGTACATCTTCGCTGGAGAAACAAATGGATGAACTCAACCACCATTATCTGCTTGCCGGAGATTCGGGAGAATATGTAGGATATACTTCCTACGAACTCAACTACAAGGAAACAACTACGACCAAAATTCATAAAATATACATACTTCCTTCTATGCAAGGCAAAGGAGTTGGCCGTTTTTTAATTGAAGCCGTGGAAGAAATAGCCCGTCAAAATGAGAATAACGGACTATCATTAAATGTCAACCGGTTCAATAAGGCTCTTGATTTCTATAAACGGGTTGGTTTTGAAATAATAAGGAGTGAAGATATAGATATCGGCAATGGATTCCTTATGGAAGATTTTGTTTTAAATAAAAAACTAATATAACGCCCATAAAATAGAAATAAAAGTCTGCTAACAAGTTAGTTAACAGACTTTTCTGTGATTTATTTAACATTACGCAGCGTCAGTGCCGCGAATTAAATCTTTATTTTTTATCGGCTGCTTTAGCTTTATCCTGGCAACAAGACGCTTTTTTTCCATCTTTTTTGGCTGTGTCTTTACAACATGATTTCTTGTCGCTCTTTTTATCATCTTTTTTATCTGCCGCTTTATCTTGGCAACATTCCTTTTTAGCCTGATCTTTTTTAGGCGCCTTATCCTGAGCTACTACCACAGACGAAGCCATTAAGGCTACACACATAATCGCTGACATTATAATTTTCTTCATACTTCTGCTTTTAAATTAATTAAAACAAGTTATTTCACAAATATAAGAGCTATTTTGCGAAAACATAATTAAAATATATTAAAAATAGAGTGTTAATATTCAAAATATCCGAATTCACTATCGATAATAAGTCCTGTCCGATCTGATTTCTCTACAAAACCAACTATTTGAGCATCAATACCAAAGGATTTTGATATATCGATAACTTCCTGAGCATATGGCTGTGGTAAATAAATTTCCATACGATGCCCCATATTAAAGACCTTATACATTTCTTTCCAATCCGTTCCCGATTGTTCTTGAATTAGTTTAAACAAGGGTGGTACAGGAAAAAGATTATTTTTGGCAATCTTTACTTTATCTACGAAATGCAGGACTTTAGTTTGTGCGCCGCCTGAACAATGAACCATTCCATGTATATGCCCACGATGTTTTTCCAATATTTGTTTGATAACAGGAGCGTAAGTACGGGTCGGGGAGAGCACCAGTTTCCCTGCATCTATATTTAAACCTTCTATTTGGTCGGTTAGTTTCATCTTTCCCGAATAAGTCAGGTCGGAAGGTATAGATGCATCATAACTCTCCGGATATTTTTTTGCAAGATAATCAGCAAATACATCGTGACGCGCTGAGGTAAGGCCGTTGCTGCCCATGCCGCCATTGTATTCTTTTTCGTATGTTGCCTGTCCCGAAGAGGACAAGCCTACTATAACATCTCCGTCCTGGATATTGTCGTTAGAAATGAGTTCGGATCGCTTCATGCGGCATGTAACTGTACTATCTACTATAATCGTGCGAACCAAATCGCCAACGTCAGCAGTTTCACCTCCTGTAGGATATATATTGACGCCTAACCGGGATAATTCATCACATAGCTGGTTAGTTCCTTCTATAATTGCCGATATAACTTCGCCCGGAATCAGCATTTTGTTTCTGCCGATAGTAGAAGACAGTAAAATATTGCCGGTAGCGCCAACGCACAGCAAATCATCGATATTCATAATTAAAGCATCTTGCGCAATACCTTTCCACACGGAAATATCCCCTGTTTCTTTCCAATATATGTATGCTAATGAAGATTTTGTGCCGGCTCCATCAGCATGCATAATATTACAATACTCAGGGTTACTGCCTAATATATCCGGAATTATTTTACAAAAAGCTTTTGGAAATATGCCTTTGTCTATGTTCTTAATTGCATTATGAACATCTTCTTTCGAGGCGGAAACTCCTCGTTGGTGGTAGCGTTGGTCACTCATTTCGTATATCCGAAGAAATAAATTTAACAGACAATAGGGCGTGCCAAAAACCTGTCATTCAATGACTTTTGACACACCCTCTTGTTACATATATCTATATAAAGCAAATTAATAGTCTTTTACTTCCCAACCTAAAGCACTGGCTCCTAATACGGCGGCATCGCTTTCTTTGAGTTCAGACATTAATAGTTTTATTTTATTACGGAAGATTGGTAATACATTATCCTCCATATGTTTACGAACAGGATCAAATATTAATTTCCCTGCTTTTGTTAGTCCTCCAAATAATATAATTGCTTCCGGGCTGGAAAATGCTATAAAATCAGCAAATGATTCACCCAGTGTCTGGCCGGTCATTTCAAAAATATCTTTAGCCATTTTGTCTCCTTTTACAGCTGCATCATATACATCTTTTGAGGTGATATCAGCAAGATCAAATTCTCTCAGGAGGCTGGGCTCTGTTCTGGTTTCTAAAAATTCTCTGGCTGTACGCGCTACTCCTGTTGCCGAACAATATGTTTCCAAACAACCTTTTTTTCCACAACCACATAGGCGGCCGTCGCGATGAATAGTAGTATGGCCCAATTCTCCGGCAAAACCATCGTGGCCATATACAAGCTGTCCATTTACGACAATACCACTGCCAACACCTGTGCCGAGAGTGATAACGATGAAGTCTTTCATGCCGCGTGCTGCTCCATAAGTCATTTCTCCGATCGCCGCCGCATTTGCGTCATTGGTTAAAGCAACCGGTATATTCAACTTGTCAGTAAGCATTTGGGCTAAAGGAATTACTCCTTTCCAAGGCAGATTGGGTGCAAATTCGATACAGCCGGTAAAATAATTGCCGTTCGGCGCTCCAACTCCAATCCCCTTTATATTTCCGTTACCGCCTACTTGGTCAATAATTTCCTGAACTCCAGCGGCAAGGTAGGTAACATACTCATTAATTTCCAGATATGCACCCGTTTTTATAGATCCTTGATTTATTATATGTCCACGTTTGTCTACTACGCCAAAAACCGAATTAGTTCCACCAATATCGATTCCAATAGCATATGGTTTTTCCATGATTTTATATATATGTTAATTCAACAATGAAATTATTTCTTAATTAAAATATTTGCAAATATAACTAATTCCGGTATAATATCAGCCTTTGCCACAGTGAATTCTATCTGTTTTTTCAAAAAAACGGAGGTCAGGAATGTTTAAAATACACATCTAAAACATTACCTGCTGCGGCAAAAGAACTCATCTGGGAATCAAGAACCAGCCGTTCGCATCTTTTCAGTTCTTGTTGTACCTTCGGATCATTATAAAAATTGTTTTTTAAGCGCTCATTAATTGTTTCATACATCCAGAATTTGGATTGGGCATTGCGTCTGTAATCGAAGTACCCATTCTCCTTAACGAAAGTTATGTATTCATCAATCATTTTCCAAACTTCGTCAATACCTATTTCATAATATCCGGAATAGGTTAGTACTTGGGGAGCCCAGCCTGATTCGGGTAGAGGAAATAAGTGGAGTGCATTACGGAAATGGGATTGAGCCAGCCTGGCCTTTTCTATATTATTTCCATCAGCTTTATTAATAATGATGCCATCGGCCATTTCCATTATTCCACGTTTTATTCCTTGTAATTCGTCGCCTGTTCCGGCTAACTGTATTAAAAGGAAAAAGTCGACCATAGAGTGTACTGCTGTCTCCGATTGGCCTACGCCGACGGTTTCTACAATAATCCGGTCAAATCCGGCCGCTTCGCATAGTATAATGGTGTCCCGTGTTTTACGAGCTACGCCACCCAATGAACCGGCGGAAGGGGAGGGGCGGATAAATGCGTTTTTTTCCACAGACAATCTCTCCATTCGGGTTTTATCGCCAAGTATGCTTCCCTTGGTAACCTCACTGGAAGGATCTATCGCTAAAACTGCAAGTTTATTATTATCCTTTAAGATATGCATGCCAAAAGCATCGATAGAGGTACTTTTTCCGGCTCCGGGCACACCTGTTATTCCTATGCGGATAGAATTTCCTGCATAGGGCAGGCATTTTTCTATAACTTCTTGTGCTATAGCCTGATGATCTTGTCTGGAACTTTCAATAAGAGTTACAGCTTGTCCGAGAATTGTAATATTTCCTTTCAGTATTCCTTCGACATATTCAGATATTGTATATACCTTTCTTTTGAATTTTTTAAAATTGTTCAGATAAGGATTTATTGTAGGTTGTTCGGATATTCCTTTATTTACCCGCAAACCTTGAAATTGTTCATTATTTTCAATATGTTCCATGCAAACAAAATTTTATGGATAGCATGTTAGTCTTTATTTTGTGTAAATATAATCAAATAATAGGAGCTTTCTCTTATGGCAAATGTTATTTAACAAATACATAATTAAACATAATAGTAATTATGTAACAAATATATTATATAGTTTATCTAAGTACATGATAAAAATGTTATGCTGTCCTTACAGGACGCCGGCCGAAGGTTGTGCTCTATTACCCAAGGCGTTGCCATTGGGCTATAATATTTAACCCTTTCAGGGTTAATACCCTGGTATTTTCAGGCTGAAAGCCTGATATATCAAAGCCCGTGGCAACGCCCCGGGTAAGGATAACATCATGGGAACAACGCCCTACAAGGGCAACATATTGCTGAAAATAATACGGTTACAATTTTTTGTCATGTACTTAGATAGTTTATAATAAATAATTTCACAAAGAACAAGGCTGTCCCAAAATGGAACAGCCTTGAATGAAAAAATTAAAGAAATCAAATTGGAATAGAGATGAATCTATTCAGAAACTAGGTTATTTATTCGAATGCTTCCAGCTCTTTTTGAACAGCATCGTATTCAGTATTCTTATCTACATTCAATAATGTCAAGTTATAATATACATTTTGCAGCTTCATTAGAGTTGGTCTAACCTCGTATTTATCTGCATTTTTTGCTTTTAGCAAATCTCTATATTTTTCCAGATATGGCAAAGATTTTTGATAAAAATCTACAGTTTCTTTATCCAGTTTAGCCAAAGCGGTTCTATCTGTGGTTTGACCGGCTTTATCCTTTGTGTCCTGAGCCTGCAATATATATAATATGCCGATTCCCTCCAATGCTTTCTCGCAATTAGCATCTGCAGATAAGGCTTGCAAATAAGCAGATTCTGCCTGAGGATACCCTTTACGTTCGGCAAATAAAGATGCTTTTACACTCAGCAACTCACAATTAGTTGGATCATTTTGGATTGCCTTATCCAGATATGACATCGCTTCATCTGTTTTTCCTCCTTTAATATATTCATTGATTAAGTTAAGAGAGAAATACCTGTTAGAAGGGAATTTCTGGGTTCCTTCGCGCAGCAGGTTCACATATGCGACAGAATCTATTTGTTTATATTGCTCTGCAATAAGCTCATATGGAGCACTTTCGTCATATGTGCTATTCTGAATATATGGTTCAGCAATGAGTTTTTTCAATAACTGTATTGAGCGTTCATTATCTTTAGATTGCATGGCACTGATCACTGCGTAATACTTGATTATCTGGAATGTTGTATCCTGTGTATTAAAATCAGCTCTGCTATCTTCAAATATTGCTAAAGAAGGCAGTTCCCAGTATCTTTCAAAGAAATCGGCAGCTTTTTTGTAATCTTGTTTGTCGTTATAGAATATGCCGCCATTAATATAAAATCGATGACCATCCCTCAGGTTCTTAACGATATCCTTTCTTACTTTGTTTTTAATTTTACCTTTTCCGTCCGGAAGCTGGCCTAATTCGTCTGCTTTGATATAAGGCTCATACATATTATACAATCCTTCGTACATTTTTTCTTCGTTACCACCTTTTTGGGTAATTTGCTTCTGCATTTCCAGGGTACGTTCATCATCAAAAGCCTTATATTCGATATCTCCGGCTACTTTCCATGTTTCCGGTTCATTCATTGTTTCCGGATTAGTCAATGCCGGTCGGATCAATGTTCTGGCCTCATTAATATCCTTAGAGGATTTTGCATTTTTTACAGCGCTTTTCTGTGCGAAAGAAAATCCTGCAAATGTGCATAAAGTTAATACTAATAAAGTACGTTTCATAATTATCGATTTAGTTTATATTCATTTGTTTAGTCAATACTCTCGTTTGTTGCGTCACTCTCGTTATTTTCTATTTCATCAACCTCATTATCAGAATCAACCTTACAAATAGAAGCAATTTCATCGTTTCTTTTGCCCAGATTAATCAGCTTGACTCCCTGGGTAGCACGTCCCATAGTGCGAATATCCGAAACTTTTAGACGAATAGTAATACCAGACTTGTTAATTATCATTAAATCGTTTTCATCTGTAACACTATTTATAGAAACGAGCTTGCCTGTTTTGTCTGTTATATTAAGAGTCTTAACACCTTTACCGCCACGACTGGTTATACGATACACAGGAACGATACTTCCATCTTCGTCGATTATATCATTGCCTTCTTCATCCTTTTCATTGAGATTTGTGCGCTTTCCGTATCCCTGTTCCGAGACAACCATAATGGTTTCATTGTTTTGAGCCTCTTTCGACATCGCAAGCATTCCTATTACCTCGTCTTGCCCGTCTTCATCGATGCGCATACCGCGTACACCTGTCGCTGTACGTCCCATTTCGCGGACATCGGATTCATGAAAACGTATGGCTCTACCATTTCTGTTCGCTAATAATATTTCGCTGTCGCCATCAGTCATCAGTACCTCTATAACTTTATCATCTTCGCGAATAGTTATAGCATTCACTCCGTTTTGACGAGGACGTGAGTATGCTTCAAGGCTGGTTTTCTTTATAACACCTTGTTTTGTACAGAATATCAGATAATGGCTATTGATATAATCTGTATCGCCAAATCCTCTGACACGGATAAATGCAGTTGCTTTATCGTCCGATTCAATATTCAAAAGATTTTGAATTGCCCGTCCTTTTGAGTTTTTGGCGCCTTCCGGAATGTCAAATACGCGCAACCAATAACATTTGCCTTTCTGTGTAAAGAGCAGAATGTAATTGTGCATCGATGCCGGATATATATGTTCAATAAAATCTTCGTTTCGGGTTTCTGAGCCTTTAGCCCCTACCCCACCTCTATTTTGAGCCCTAAATTCGGTTAAAGGCGTACGCTTGATATATCCCAGATGCGAGACAGTTATGATCATTTCGTCATTGGCATAGAAATCCTCCGGATTTAATTCTTCCGATGCATATACAATTTCGGTACGGCGCTCGTCACCATATTTATCTCTTACCTCAATCAATTCATCTTTAATAACTTGCATGCGAAGATCTTCATTGGATAGTATCTCGTTTAAATAAGCTATTAATTTTTGAATTTCTTCGTATTCGTTATGCAACTTGTCTTGTTCAAGTCCTGTAAGCTGACGCAGACGCATTTCTACTATTGCCCGGGATTGTATTTCTGTCAGGTTAAATCTCGACATCAGGCTATCAATAGCTTCTTGCGGCGATTTGGACGCCCTGATTATAGCAATTACTTCGTCTATATTATCAGAGGCTATAATAAGGCCTTCCAGTATATGGGCACGTTCTTCTGCTTTGCGCAGATCGTATGTGGTACGACGGATAACAACATCGATACGGTGCTCAACAAAAAACGAAATCATGTCTTTCAGATTCAATGTTTTAGGCCGGCCTTTAACCAACGCTATATTGTTAACACTGAAAGACGATTGTAAGGCTGTTAGCTTGTATAGT
This sequence comes from Prevotella sp., assembly GCA_031263965.1. Taxonomy (GTDB): domain Bacteria; phylum Bacteroidota; class Bacteroidia; order Bacteroidales; family Dysgonomonadaceae; genus Dysgonomonas. The sequence continues at coordinate 8,596 of JAISES010000231.1, forward strand.
TTGTTTAGAACCACATTCGCATTGGCATCGCGCTTAATATCGACAACGATACGCATACCTTGGCGGTC
>JAISES010000246.1 GCA_031263965.1 Prevotella sp.
CTTTCTTCTTTTCGTTAAAAGTTAGTGCAGCAGATGGAGCTTTTTTATCCAGGAAAGTTATTTATTTTAAGTTTCCATTATCCGGTCTATTTTATAAAATACAAACTAACGATTTTTCACTTATCACTATCTACACGTCTCTTCCGGGTTTTAGTTGTTCTGCATCGTCGAAAGTCAGTACGGAATTTATTAATGTAGCAGCCAGATTACTGCCGCCTTTCCGTCCATCGACGATTATCTTCGGTATATCTTTAAATGGCTTAACCATATGCTTCGATTCACACACATTGACAAATCCTACGGGCGCTGCAACTATCCCTGCCGGATAGGCTTTGCCTTTTCGCACCAGTTCGCATAGTTCCATCAATGCAGTCGGCGCATTCCCGAAAGCAAACAGCGCATCGGGATGTTCCTCCACTGCCAGGCGGATTCCGGACTGAGTACGCGTTATCCCTTTGTCCTTAGCCATTTCGGCAACACGCGGGTCATGCAGGTAGCATTTTGCTTCAATGCCTAATCGATCCAATGCCCCTTTCCTGATGCCCGAAGTCACCATTGTCACATCCGTGATGATATATTTAATTTTGCCTTCAGCACATTGTCGATACAACTTCTCAATGGCGCCTTCATCTGTGTAAAGTATATTTTCCATATCGAAGTCGGCTGTCGTATGAATAGCATGCAGCAAAGCCCATTTACGGTCTAACGGGATATTCCGGTTTCTGAGTTCTCCCTCAATTGTCCTGAAACTGCGGATCATTATATCCTGTCCCGGATTTTTGGCGCCATTATCAGTCTCTTCGCGATAGTATCCGCGGGGAGTAATAAGCTTATTTCCGGGGGAAATGTATGACTGCGAATTCCCTATGATCACAATAGTAAACATATCCACTTCTTCCGGATCGAACCGCGCCAGGGTTGTTATTCTGACCTGCTGTTCTTCACGTCCGGCCTGTCTGACGTATCCCACAGGCGTATCAGGCGAACAGTTTTTCAGGAAGATCTCCTGTAGACGATACAGTTGCCAGTATCGTCCTCTGCTTTTAGGATTATAGACGGCTGTAACAAAATCGGCCAATGAAGCAGCCTCTATCCGTTTTTCAATTTTATTCCATGGCGTCATCAGGTCGGAGAGGGATATTACACAAAAATCATGTCCCACAGGGCAGCCCAGCAAAGCCGCAGCCTTCTGGAATGCGCTGATTCCGGGTAGGATTTCTATTTCAACATCGCTGTTACGTTCTGCTTTCATTTCGTAAACAAGCGATGCCATGCCGTATATTCCGGCATCCCCTGAGCTGATAACACAAACGGTCTTCCCTTGTCCGGCATATTCGAAAGCCTGTGAAGCCCGCTCGCGTTCTTTCTTCATTCCTGTATCTATGCAGACTGTTCCCTGTTTAATAATATCTTCGACAAATTGAAAATAATATTTATAACCGACTATAATATCCGATAACTTTACGGCATCAAGCACTGCCGGAGTAATATCTTCTTCCGACCCGGGGCCGATACCTGCAACTATGATTTTTCCTGATGACATATCTTGTATAAAATGACTACAAAGTTACTTTTTTTAATTTCTTAATCTTCCTTTTAATATACCGGATTCCTAAATATAAACCTGTAAAAGAAATGAGCGTTCCCCCGATCATGGTTGTCCACATTACAATATTCCATAATACCGGCCTTTCCACCAGCGCCTTTATGCGATAAGAATGCAGGGCGCCATAGGTCCATTTCGATGCCCGTGAACTGTTATTATAATACCGGACAGAACCTGTCTGAGGATTGACATACGACACACTCCCGTCAGCATCGCCGGCTTCAACCTTGTAGACAGGCAGCGGTGATTCCATTTTCCGGGAAATATAATAATTATCAAATTCTGTCATCAAAGATACGCTGATTTCACTGTCGTGTATCCTTTCAAAACGTTTTCTGACATCCTGTTCGGTTAAGTTCAGAACGCTTACATCTTCCTGAGACGCGTTCAATACGATTATTCCCGTACCGGTGGTAACTTTATATAGAGGAATATCTCCAAATGAATCCCATTCTATACTTTTGACTGATGATTGATATGTTTTCAGGATGTCGTTGCAATCATATTTATATTTATCCGGTTCGAGAGGCCCATTCGACATGATTGTCCGTCTCAGGTTTTTATCATGTGTCTTTACCATCCAGTCGGGAATACTCACCAGGGACATCATACCGCTGAAAGTAAAGGTGATAACGAATATCCCGAAAAAGAACCCTAAAATGTGATGCCATTTGTAGAACGCTTTTTTATATGGACTTTTCAGGCTTTTCCTTTTCCTGTATTGAATAATATATGAACGGATGCCGAGTATCATTCCGGCTATGCACATAACAAGCCCTATAATACACAGCACAACGATCGTATTACTCCACATCTGAGTATCTTCCCGCAACGATGTAAAGTATATCCAGTGAGGTATGGCGCCCAGCCATGCCCAGAAACGGCTGTCCTTATCCGTAAATTGCAACGCCTCTCCCGACTTTGACGACACATAGAGCTGATGCTTCTCTTTGTCGGCAAAGTAAAACTTATAGATCGGCATTTCTTTTTTCAGGTGTCCGTAAGGAATCCATTGATCGACTTCGGTCAGGGTATCTGTTTTTATAACAGGAGCATCACACCATAGCCCTGCATATTCAGTTATCCGGTCAAGTGATTTCGTTCCCTGCTCCGAAGCAATTTCAGGCATGTAACAGGTACTGTCTTTAGTGGTTATCTGGTAGATGGGCTGCTTATCGGTAACTTTCAGGTTCAGCCGTGTAGTTTTCAGGCCCGATATGAGATTCAGCATACTGTCATTTCCGGGTATGCTATCGGGCAATACCGGCATGACCCTGTAACGGTCGGATGACTTAATCCTGGGGAATGAGTGGTATATCATTACAAATCCGGACAGAAACCACATCAAAAACAGTATGCTGAAGATGGTCCCCAGCATTCTGTGAATTGTATAGCAAATACGTTTAAGCATATTACCTTAGAGCTTATATGAAACCGATATCAGATAATTACGAGGCATACTAGGTACAACCTGCCTGCCTAGCGACTGATTGATATATTTTTCGTTGAATACATTATTAATATTTCCGGTTAATGTAATCCCGCTGCCGAACGAATAACTTAATCCCAGGTCTGTGATCCAGTATGCCGGATAGAACATGTCTTTCGACAGGCTCTTATATACATTATCTGTATATGAGGTGGTGAAATGTACCCCTGCATTCTTCAGAATACCTTTAGCTACTCTGTAACTTCCGGCAAAGAATAATGTGTTTTTAGGAACCATTGCCAGACGCATCCCATCGTATAAATTAGTATTCGGATCAAGTAAGCCATTATCTTTTACATGCTGAATAACCGCATCGGTATAAGTAATAGTCGCATCGGTATAACTATATCCGGCCATAAATTCAAGACCAGCGAGAGGAGTCAGGGTTACTTCCAGATCAAACCCTTTAGAGTCGGTACGCCCAATCATTGCACTTACGGCCTTTTTTTTGCCGTCTTGAGGATCGACATACTCCGAATTAAGACTTTTCTTATCGTTGTTACGTCTGATGAAAAACACACTGGCTGTGGCCTGAAGTAGTTTTTTATAAGTATAACGCGTACCTATTTCAGCCTGGAACCCTTTGAGCGGCTCATAGATTTGCTTACCGGGTGTAGGCTCGAAACGGTTTCCTTCGGCATCGAGATATACGATATTATTATTAAAGAAAGTCCGGTCAGGGAAAAAGAAGGAAGCCATCGATCCGTAAATGGATAGTTCTTCAACCGGCAAGTAAACCAACCCTGCACGATATGTAAAAGAGGATGTATTCGTTGCATTATAGAAATCCCGATCGTCAGTGTCGAATTTTCGCTCACCGTCATATGTCGGAAGGTTAATAAGGTTGCCCTTTTCATCGTATTGATATGCCCGCATATACTTATAGAAATCGTATCGTCCTGCAAGCATGACTTTCAGCTTTTCGCTGAGTTCTATCAAATCCTGAAAATATATGCCATGCGTGTAATCTTTTGTAACTGCCGCCTCACTAAACTTCGATTTCATATAGCCCATACTATTGGGATCATTTACTGCCACGTGCGAGTACAAGCCGGGGCCATATACATCATATTGGCTGTTAAGAGGATCATTTTGCGGAGCATTGTTATAACCGCTATATGACGTGCGAAACATCTGGGAAAAAGCATATCCGCCCAGATAGTTATGTTTTATAATTCCTGTATTGAAAGTACCTGATAATTCCAATTGATCGCGGAGCATATTGGCTATGTGCGAAAAACGCAAAGGGGAGGATAAGGATACAGTGTCAAGACAAATATATTTCTTATTACTTCCTGACACATAATAATGCTTATAAACAGGATCGGAACTCTCGAGATAGCTTAATACCTCTGTCCCCAAATAATTTATATCATCATAATTGAAAGAAAAGTAGTTACGAAGCTTCATATTCTTATTAAACTCTTTGTCGTAACGCAACGATACATTCCATCCTTCATTTTTGAAGAAATCGGACTCGCTATTGTATCTGGCCTTTCTGTTTAGCTCCGGCTGTTGCTGTTCTTTATGTAAATAGAGACTTCCATCCGCATTGTAAACTTCGCTTTTCATATTAGGGGGTAAACCTATCTCAGTTCCGTAAAAATCACGGTTAAATCCGCCACGGAAATTGATACTGCTTGTTTTATCTATTTGTGCTCCAAGAGCGAAATAACCGGAGAACCGTCTATTGCCATTGTTGCGCCACCCGTCCTGATCAGCATAAAAAATATTCGCCCTGTAGTTAAGCGGCCCTGCAAGCTTACCTCCAAAATCCATTAAAGCCTGTTTATTTTCCCAACTTCCGTAAGATATACGGGCATTGACTACAGGCTTTGCGGCAGGGGTCTTGCGGACAATATTGATCATGCCGCCTACTACAGAGTGGCCATACAAAACGGATGCCGGCCCTTTTAATAATTCGATGGATTCGATATCACTCAGGTCGGAAAATGGGAACGAATTAATTGTCGTACGTTCATCGCGTATCCCATCGATCATAATGGGCGCACTGCTGAAGCCTCTGACTGTAAGCGTCTGGAATGCACCATAACCTGTATTCATCTGCGCTCCCGGCAAAAATTTCATTGCATCTTGCAGATTAGTGATCCCTCTCAGTTCAAGAGTGTTGGATGAAACCGTGCTGACTGTAACCGGCAAATAGGCGACCGGCACATTCAGGTCGAGCATTTTTACCGGTTTAATCCCTCTTGCAGTAATCTCCACTTCCTTTATCTGGTGTACTGTATCGGTTATACTTCTGTTTTGCGCATTTACAGATAGTATTGTAAGAATAAAAAGGCATAAGGTAATATATATCTTTTTCATTGCTTATTCTTTTTAATTTAATGAGTGTGTTACTCTTTTTTCCCTGTTTCCTGGTATCCGGCTTTTTTATCCATAATATCCAGTTTACGGTGTTTTGTGATAAATTTCAGATGGGAGATGAATATGTCCTGCATTCCGCTGTTTTGTCCGAGCCCTTCCATTATTACATCCGCTACGTATCCCTCTTTATCTAAATTTTCTTTGCAGTCTCCGGCAATGTCATTTTTCGCATGTTCTCCGGCTACAAACATGAATGGAACCAGCACTATTTTTTTAAGCCCCGATTGTTTTAGCTGTATCAGCACATCGTCATATCCGGGATATCCTTCGATGGTTCCTACAAAGAAGTTTTTATGGCCTTTTATCTTTAGCATATAATCCAGCATGGCATATTGAGCTGTTGTTGCATCATACGTCCCATGTCCGACTAATACATAAGCCGTTTGCTTATCCGTACTCTTCGTTATAACCTCAATAACCGATTCGTAGTCGTGCGGATCGTAAAGTAACGGATTGCCGGTTCTTATATCTTTGAACAGATCTCTCACTTCAGTAACATTCCTGTCGAGAGATTCCATTTCCACTCCATCGATAATAGTCGATGGCTGTATCAGTATGTGGGTATATCCTTCTGCATGAAGTTTCCTTAAGGCTTCGAGAGGATTTTCCTTCACAATGCCTTTGTTTCCCAGATGCTTAATCACAATGCGCGATGTATAGGCTTCGCGCAGTTCAATGTCCGGAAACTGCTGTTTTACTTTGTTGTTTAATGCATCGATAGTTAATTCACGGGTATCGGCGTGAGTAGTTCCGAAATGTACCATAAGTATCGCCGCTTTATCGCCCGGCTTCATGGAGGCCAGTATGTCGGAGGCAACGAAGTTTTCCCCGTCGCGCGCGCGACAGAGCACAGTAAGGCTGCAAAGAAACAACAGGATAATTAAATTTCTCATAAAGAAGATATTTTATAACTACTCAGGCAGGCTATATAAATTCTATTTCAAGATTTCACATTTCAAGATTTTGTATATCAACAAAATACAATTGTTATTTGTGAAATTATTTATTGCGAACTATATAATATAGAGTACCTGAGTAGTTACGATATTTATCAACCGTTCTCAATAACACGTATCATGTCAAAGTAGAATCCTCCGTCTACTTCTGCCCCCTTCTCTACGGTACCGGTCTTGATGTCGTAAATATAGATGACAGCATTGGCATCTGCTTCAGTATTCACACCAATGTAGACTTTGTTGTTGAAGATGACAGAGCGTTGCGAGAAGCGGCCACCGCTGTAAGCTATCTCCCTGCCGTTGTAGCTCAATCGGGTTTTGCTACCTGTGACGAGGTCAATAATGGCGTAGTAGTGGCTGTAGCTGTCTATTTTGGTTTCGGCAGAGTCGTCCCGCGCATAGGCCAGCGCCTTGTTGTTGCCCATGTATTGGACGGTCAACAGCTTACCGTTCGAGTTGGAATACCCGTTGTACGAGGGGTCAAAACTTGTTTCGCCGGCTTTAATGCGTAGCAGCATACCTTTCTCTATGTTATCTTTTTCGGTGAAACAAGCCAGATCGAGGTTCCCTGCTTCATCATGCATCACGCTGCTTTGCATCAGCTCGCCGTAGGCGCTGCCTGCCATTTCGCTATCTACAGGAGCCACAACGTCGCTCTCTACAGCCATGGTGGCGGGATTGATAACAGCGGTGTGGAATCTCTTCTCTTTCGTACTCACTTTATTTTCGGTCTTCTTGCCATAGTAGAAGTAAAACAGCTTGTTGTCAGTCTTGCGGTAGGTCAGTATCCCCGAAGTTGTGAGAGTTTGCCAGCCTTCGGGTACTCCAATACTCAGTTCACCCTCGGCAAGGATAGTCATGTCATCGGTATTCAATTTTGTCCAAAGGATTTTGTTCGTGTCACCGTTGGAAGACATGATGATGAGCGTATTGTCATTAAGCCAGGCATGGGTGTATGAACGTATTTTATAAACGTTCTTGTCAAAAGGCCGTTCTTTTACAACCTGGATGGCATTGTTCTTAATCTGGTATTTGGTAAAACGATCGCCGCTGTAAGGAATCTGATAGTAATACTTTCCTTTAGAGATGCTTTCCATTGAATAATTCCCCAGTTCTGCGCCCTCTCTTCTGATGGTAATGATGCCTCTGTCTGCAGTCAGTGTATTGGTGCTGTTGATAATTGTGATGTTTTTGCTGCTCATGCCGCCGTGCTTGTCTACGGTCACAAAGAGGTCGAAGTGATAATCACTTTCTTCGATTTCCGGACCCGGATTGGGAGTAGGATCGTCATCGGAACAAGCCGTGAACGAGAATGCCATCATGGCAACTGCCATAAAGGCAAGGAGTGAGAATTTGAACTTTTTCATTTTTAAATAATTAGAGTTGATAAATTAGTTGATAAATAAGCGAAATTTGGCAAAGAAAGCACGCCCTGGCCTCTGCAACTTATAGTTGTCATAAGCCAGCTTGTCGAGGAAGTTGCTGCATTCTATAGCAATGTTGTAGCGTCCGTCCTTCCATGAGTAGGCGACATCTGCATTGCAGATGTGCTCGGTGGGGATGCGCGCTTTGGTTTCAAGGGTGCCGTAAGCCTCCCACGTAAGGAAATGCCAGTGTACCCACTGATAGGTACAGCCCAGACGCAATTTGCTTTCGGGCAGCACTATGTTGCGGAAAGTATAACCTGCCTCTGCGTTGCCGAACAGCCAGGGACGGTTGGGTATGCGATTGTTGTAGGTGGCAGAGGGCTTTCCGTCGCTCTTATACTTCTTCTGATTGCGGGCATCCTGATAGCTGATATTGGCTGACAATTGCAACTTGTTTTGCCAGTCGTAACGCACTTCTCCCTCCGCACCTTTAATGTGGACGGCAGGCACATTACCATATTGCATCGTACCTTCTTTCAAATATGGCGACCTCTGGATATAGTTATCTACGTTGCGGAGGAAACCGCCTGCTTCGTAATAGAGCGTATGTCCGCTTGCCGGATACCACGTGCCGAAGACTCCCAGGTTGATATTATTGCTGATTTCAGGCTTCAAAGCTACGTTAGCATAAATCGTGGAGCCGTCCCCCAGTAACTCGTGCGCCAGCGGGAGCCTTACGCTATGCTCATAGGAGGCTTTCAAGGAGAGAGGCTCAACGATGGTGTACCGCAGCCCTGCGCCGTAGCTGAAGTAATTTTGGGTTGTTGAACCTTGCACATCCCTCGAGCCGGTGACGCTGGGTATGTCGGTCTGCCGGATGTTGGGCCGGTTGATATAGTCTTTTATGAAAAAGAAGTTCTTCATCTTTCCGTTGAAAACGGACTGGTTGTAGGAGAGTCCCAGAATATGCTTGGTTACGACATCGTTCGATGCTTCGAACCCTGTGTCTACATCGTCGTACCGATCGTTTCCTGTACGGTTCAACTGATAGTTGAGGTTGAAGCTGTGCCTGTTGTTCAGTTCATAATCCAGATTGGCGCGCACAATAGTCAACGGACGCTTGTAATGGCGCATGGAGCGTGCCCGCCCTGCGATTTCGCTGCGCGAACTTGGAATGTAATCGCCGTCCCAGTTGTACTTCCGGTAGGCGGTATCCACTGTAAGAGAATGATCCCACGTGTGGGAGAGAGAGGCATTCAACAGCATGTCTTTCAGAATAAAGTCGCGTTTCTTATAGCGCGCCGAGATGTTCCATGCATCCGATTTCCTTTCTACCATACCATAGACCTTGCTTTGCTCGGAACCGGTCTGCAGCTCTTTATTCACCTTGGAGTAGGAACCGG
>JAISES010000337.1 GCA_031263965.1 Prevotella sp.
CTAAGGCAGCGACAGCTCCTGTCAGATTTACTTTTTTCTGGACTCCGTAGCCTACTACCACAACATCATCCAGAGTCTTGGAGTCTTCTTCCATAGCCACATTCATCCTGGGAGAAGCCGGATGTTCTACAGATTTATAACCGATACTTGAAAATACCAGTACTGCACCTTGTTTGGCTTTTAATGTAAAATTTCCATCTATATCAGTCATTGTACCATTAGGCGTACCTTTTTCTGATACAGTTACACCAATAAGGGGTTCTTTAGTGTCCTTATCCGTAACCACACCCTCTATTGTAAGCTCATTTTGAGCATATAGGCCTATGTCAAAACATAAAAGGGCGAGACACACAAGGAGACTATGAACTATTCTCCTTCGAAACAGGTTTCTTTTCATGTGTATTAAAAAATTTAAGTTAGTGAAATATTTGCAAAAAGTATTAATTCAGATACAACAAAGTTAATCATTTAGCAGGCACATGATTTTCTGGGGGTAGATATGGTGGATTTTAACAAACTAAAAATTGAGATAAATAGCAATAAATAAGCAACTAAACAACATTATGCTTCATAAAAAAAGTGGTACGCACATAAATCAAAGTGTGCGCACACACGGAAACTTTTGCACGCAAATACAAAAGTGTGTGTTCGCACACAAATAAAATCGCCCGTATTATAATAAAATATAAAACACGAACGATTAGAATAATTTATATCCGAAGTTTCTTAATAAAATATACCTATCGAAGTGAAACAAATTTCAGGCAAACAGGCTTATCCAATTTTATATCTTTATTCGTATTTTTCAACAGGCCGGTATTTCTGTCTATCAGAAATACTTGTACGGCATTATTATCCCTGCCGGCCACAAGAAGAAATTTACCATTAGGGGTAATTACAAAATTACGCGGATGAATACCGGTCGGCTGATATCCGACTTTCGTCAATTTCCCGTCATTTTGATTTATTGAGAATATAGCTAATCCATCGCCCTTCAATCGATTCGAGGCGTACAAAAATCTACCGTCGGGGGTTATATGAATATCGCCACTGCCTTTAGCATTCAAAGTATCGGCTTGTATTGACTGTTTTTGGATCAGGTCTCCTTTATGGCTGTTATAGTCGAATGCGATAACTGCACCGGATATTTCATTTATAAGATATGCGAATTTACCATCCGGATAAAATTCTAAATGTCGCGGGCCTGATCCGTCAGCAATTTTAAAAGCAGCGGGCACGCCTGCCTGTAAATAACCACCTTGTCTCTCCGGATTCACATCAAACTTATGTATCTTATCGGAGCCAAGGTCGTTTGCTAATAGATATTTCTCATCCGGAGAATAGGTTACGCAATGCAGATGAGGCTTTTGTTGCCTGTCCTGATCGACCCCTTTGCCCGTAAAGCTTATATATTGAGATGCTGTTGTCAGCGAACCGTCTTCTTTCACATCAAAAACAGTAATGCTGCCCCCTGAGTAATTAGCCGTAACAACATGCTTGCCTGCGTTATCGACAGTGATATAACAAGGGTCAGCGCCTTTTGTCAATTCTGTATTTAACAATGATAGTTCGCCTTTTTCCTTATCGAAAGCAAATGCACTGGCCGAAGCTTTATCATCACCTGTTTCCGAAACGGCATAAACATATTTTCCATTTTTACTTATAGCCAGATAAGAAGGATTCGTAATCTTTACTTTACTTTTATATGTCGAATATCCGGATACTGTATCGAACCGGTACACATATATACCTTCGCTTTCGCCTGTTGTATATGTTCCTACGATTAGATAGAGGCCGGAATCATCCATCACTTTTCCTGTCTGAACATTTGCTGGATCACTTGCTTTTACAACCGCTTTATTTGTATTTTTATTATTGCATGATAAAAAAGAAAATGTAACGGCAATGATTAGAAAAATATATTTCATACAATTTTTATTTAAATAATTATCCGCATTTATACCTAGAATGATTTTTGTAGGTTATACAAGCAATAAACAGCCTGTAGAAGAGATCATTAATGCCATATTGTATAAGTTGAAGACAGATGTTCGGTGGTATTTACTTCCGGTTAAATCTCTTTTTCAGATTTGTCTCAAAGTTGGCAATCGGTTTATTATCATTATCGTAAATGATGTAAAATTGATCTTCATGCAAATGTATTATAAAAATTCTATTTCAAGATTTGGCTAACGCCGATTTTTAATTAACATTTCAAAATTTCAAGATTTTGTATATCTGATTACAGCCCATTACAATAAGAAAGGAACTGTCTCGACTACTTTTGAGACAGCCCCTTTTTTTATTTTTATAATGGTTTATTAGTGTTCCGTTTTACAAAGAATGTACGTGAGCAGCCAATTTTGATTTTAAGTTACCTGCTTTGTTTTTATGTATAACATTCTTCTTAGCCAATCTGTCTAACATAGAACATACCGATGGGTACTGTTTTTGAGCTTCTTCTTTATCTGTTAATGCACGGAATTTTTTTACGGCATTACGAGTTGTTTTAGCTACGTATCGGTTTCTCAAGCGTCTTGCTTCGGCTTGCCTGATTCTTTTTTCTGCTGATTTATGATTTGCCATAATGACTAAGCCTGATTTTGTTGTTATTTTTATTTTCGTAGCCCATAGGGGAGTCGAACCCCTCTTTCAAGAATGAAAATCTTGCGTCCTAACCGATAGACGAATGGGCCATCTTGTGAATTATTCTGTTTTCACAGTTTTTATTCCTCGATTGCGGATGCAAAGGTAATCCATTTTTGATTATCTGCAAATAAATGAAGTGAATTTTTAAATAAATCTTTATTTGTGTTTTGAATATAGTTGATTTTTAATGAGGCTCTGTCGATTATCCTGTCTATTTGCTTTGCCTTTTGATATAGCAATAGTCCGCTAAAGTTTATGCGGCAATAATTCCGAAATATAATAGATTTTATGCTGGAAATAAGCTTCCTCTTTTTTCACAAATATATCTAAAATGAAAAATTCCCCCTGATCTGTTTTCAGGAGGGACTTTTTTGTATGATGTATGGTTCAGTTCATTTGCCTAATGATTCATAACATGGGATGCATCCAATACAATTTTCAGTAAGAACAATACTGCAATGACATATACTGTAACCGATACGTCTTTGTGTTTACCGGAGCATAATTTGATGAATGCGAAGCTTAACATACCAAATACAATGCCTTCGGCAATACTGTATGTAAATGGCATGAATACAATGGTAAGAAAAGCCGGAAGCCCCTCGCTCATATCGTTAAAGTTAACCTTGGCCACAGAAGATATCATAAACAAGCCGACAATAACCAGAGCCGGTGATGTTGCCGCCGCAGGAACCATCAAAAACAACGGCGCGAAGAATAAAGCCAGAACAAACATAAGGGCAGTACTTACAGACGTAAGCCCTGTGCGCCCTCCCGAAGCAACTCCCGAAGCACTTTCTACATATGCAGTCACCGTACTGGTACCCAGGACAGAGCCTGCTGTCGTGCCTAAAGCATCGGAGAACAGGGCTTTCTTCATTTGGGGAAAATTGCCGTCTTCATCTGCTAACCCTGCTTTTGATACCACACCTATTAATGTGCCTACTGTATCGAATAGGTTTACAAACAAAAGAGTGAAAACAACCACCAGCATGTCGAATGAGAATATCTGATCCCAATTAAATTGAGCAAAAACGGGCGCAATTGATGGCGGAACTCCTATTACACTTGTATCCGGCAAAGTCACATCTCCAAGTATAACTCCAAAGACAGTTGCAACAACTATTCCTATTAATATAGAGCCATTCACATTCCTGACAAATAATACGCCTGTAACGATCAGTCCAAGTAAGGCTATCCATACACTATGTTGGGAAAAATCGCCTAAAGCAACCAATGTATCAGGGTTGGATACTACTATATTTGCGTTTTTGAGTCCTATCAGGGTTATGAAAAGACCTATACCCGCAGGTATGGCGTCTTTCAATACTTTAGGGATACTTTTCACTATAAGCTCGCGGACATTGAAGAATGTAAGGACGATAAAGATAAGGCCTTCAATAAATACGGCTGTTAGTGCAAACTGCCATGGATATCCCATTACACCGCATATGGTGAATGCAAAGAATGCATTTAAACCCATCCCGGGAGCCTGTGCTATTGGCAGTTTGGCATAAAGAGCCATCATTAGTGTGGCAAAAATAGTTGACAAAGCAGTCGCAGTAAAGAGAGCGTCTTTGTCCATGCCCGTAGTCGACAATATACTGGGGTTTACTATTAATATATACGACATGGTAAGAAAAGTAATAAGGCCGGCAAGGAACTCCTTGCGGATAGTGGTCTTATTCTCTTTTAGCTGAAAGAATTTTTCAAGGAAGTTTTTCATTGTTTTTTTATCTTAGAAGTTCCACTTTGCGGCAATCGTAGGGTTGATATATGCTTTGTCTCTATTGGTAAGAAAATTATTACTGATTTCGATTTCGCTACCTAAAGCCAGGTTCGGACTTACATTATACCAAAATTGCGGCTCGGTAAGAAATACTATTTCTTTGCCGCTTTCGCCGGGACCATGCGACTTGTTCTTGTTTTGTGTCCAGATGTCCATAAATCCGCAAGCTCTCAATTTATTATTAAACAAATCCATACCCCAGGTCACAGTCCATTGGATATCGTTGCTTACTTTCTCAAAAGCGTTGTATTTGTATGCTAAATATGTTCCTAAAACAGCTTTATTTATCATTGCAGAATAAGAAGCTCCTGCCATGTAAGCATTCGCTATTGAAAATCCGGCGTTTTCGGCTTTACCTATTCCTCCATTGAACTCTACGTGCGCCTGCACAGGACTTTTACCCAGTTTGATGTCACGGGCAATTTCCATATAGGCTGTACCTATATTACCCCTGCTTTGATTGAAGTCCAGATCGACAAACATAAACGTAGAACCCCATTTGTCAGGTTTAAACATTTCGAAAGTTGCGGTGAAATAATTTTTACCGGACATTTTGTCTCCGTGCAATGCATGGCGAGGGTCAAAATGCAATTGGAGATTTTGAGAATACACCGAAAAAGAAAGCAATAAGAATGCTAAAGAGAAGAGTACTTTTTTTACCATATCTTTAAGATTAGAAGTTTCGAGTGCAAAAATAAATAAAAAAATTATCCATTGTTGTTTCGTTAGGCTTTTAACAGATTCGGTTGCATATTGATAATTTATATAAGGGAATACTGATAGATGGTTGTAATGTGTTATTGTTCATACAGCATTGGAACTCTCTTTCCCGTCATTGCGAGGGTTTACCCGAAGCAATCCGGCTGTATTTTTTTCGGGCAGTCACAAAGGACTGCCCCTACCGCTAACCGGCCAATTTTTGGATTGCTTCACCTTTCAGGCTCGCAATGACGGGTTACGGGGCGTCTTTCCTCTCTCCGTCATTGCGAACCACTTGCGGTGAAGCAATCCAATGACCCCGCCTCAGTCCAAAAGGGCAGGGCTGTTAAGTTCTGATTTTAAACACAGAGTAAAAGGAGTAAGAGGAGTTCTTTATTTCATTATTGTTCAGGATAATATGAAATACTATTTTTAGATAAAATAAAATACTATTCTTTAATAAAAAAACTCTTTTAAACTCCTTTTACCCTGTGTTTTATTATAATCGAACTATATAGCACTTAACAGCCCCTGCCCAAAAGGGAGGGGAGCAGGGGAGGCTTTCCCCCTCTCTGTTAAAGCAGGGCTGTTAAGGGGGGCTTCGTTGTACTTCTCGCAATGACGAGACAATAATCATATAATGTTCTATCAAATACAAACTCTATTATTTATAATTCATTGGTTTACACAATATTAAAATTTTGAAATATAAATTATTTAATAGATCGTGTTGGTCATAATGATGTTATTGAAAATGAGGTATATAAGAAAAAAGTTAAAGAAATTTTAACCAAACAGACGTTTTGCCGGTGACACGTTTTTAACCTATCTTTGTTGACTCAAATCAGCTTAAAAAATAAACAATTATCATAATCGGCTGTTTAAATAGAATAAAATGAAGAAAATAGTAATTGCAATCGACGGTTTTTCATCTAACGGAAAAAGTACAATGGCTAAAAGCCTGGCTAAAGAAATAGGATATATTTATATCGATAGCGGGGCAATGTATAGAGCAATTACGTTATATTGCATTAAACAAGGTTTGTTTGATGAAGGAAAATTGGATGAAAAGGGATTGCAAGAACAAATAAACGACATAAAAGTAGAATTCCGGATCAATAAAAAATCAGGGATGCCCGATACCTGTCTCAATGGAGAAAACGTAGAATCTCAAATACGTAATATGGAAGTTTCTTCAAAAGTCAGTGTTGTAAGCGCGATACCATTTGTTCGTCGTGCAATGGTTGCTTTACAACAGGAGATGGGCAAAAAAAAAGGGATAGTGATGGATGGCCGCGATATAGGGACAGTAGTGTTTCCCTGTGCTGAACTGAAAATCTTTGTAACGGCCGGAGCGGAAATAAGAGCACAGCGCCGTTTCGATGAACTTCGTTCGAAAGGGGATGCAAAAACGACATTCGAAGAAGTCCTGGAAAATTTAAAATCCAGAGATCATATGGATCAGACACGGGTGGAAAGCCCTCTTGTAAAAGCTGATGACGCCATTCTTCTCGATAATTCATATATGACCATTGACGAGCAGATGCAATGGTTGGTAGAAAAGTTCAGACAAATAACTACAAACTGATGAGCAATATCGAAATAGATGCAAAGTCGGGTTTTTGTTTTGGTGTTGTAAATGCCATCAAAAAAGCCGAAGAAGAATTGGCCAGGGGAGGAGTATTATACTGTTTAGGCGATATTGTACACAATAACCTGGAAGTAGATCGGTTGGAAAGTTTGGGATTGAAAACGGTCAATCATGAGCAATTTGCCCGGCTGAAAGATGTCAGGGTTTTACTGAGAGCTCACGGCGAACCGCCATCCACATATCAAATTGCAAAAGAAAACAATATTGAGATTATAGATGCATCATGCCCTGTTGTTCTCCGTTTGCAAAAGAAAATTCATGATAAGTACGACCAGGAGAAGGATCGAAACACGCAGATTGTTATTTATGGAAAAAACGGACATGCAGAGGTGAACGGTTTGCTCGGACAGACCCAGTCTTCGGCTATTGTTATCGAAAAGAAGGAAGATTTGGAAAAACTCGACTTCTCCAAAAATATCTGCCTTTTCTCCCAGACTACCAAGCCTTTGGATGGATTTCAGGAGATTATCGACATTATACAGGGCCGCATGGCAGGTGATGCCCGATTTGAGTTTTTTGATACAATTTGCCGGCAGGTATCAAACCGGATTCCGAATATAAAAGAGTTTGCATTGAAAAATGATATAATATTCTTTGTTGCCGGAGAAAAGAGTTCAAATGGGAAAGTTTTGTTTGCCGAATGTAAAAAGTATAACCCGAATTCGTACTTCATCACCACTCCTTCGGATATTAATCCCGATATAGTAAGTAAAACTGCCACAATTGGTATTTGCGGAGCAACCTCCACCCCGAAATGGCAGATGGAAGATGTCGAAGCCAAGATAAATGAAATAAGAATGGGGCTAAATTAACCGGATTGCAATTAGAAATTTAATATATCCCTGATTTTATTTTTACTTTTGCATTGTTCGGAGAGAAATATATAAAACCAAGATAAGTATTATGGCTATTAAATGTATTGGAATTTTAACATCGGGAGGTGATGCTCCCGGAATGAATGCCGCTATTCGTGCCGTTACCCGTGCAGCTATATATAACGGTATAGAGGTAAAGGGTATTTTACGCGGCTATAGAGGTCTTATTACTAACGAGGTCGTACCATTTAAGACAAATAGTGTAAGCAATATCATACAGCAGGGTGGAACTATATTGAAAACTGCCCGCAGCAAAGAATTTCAAACGCTTGAAGGACGTAAAGTCGCTTATGAAACCATACAACGGGAAGAGATAGATGCACTTGTGGTTATCGGAGGTGATGGCTCATTGACCGGAGCCCGTATATTTGCCCAGGAGTTCAACCTGCCTATTGTAGGCCTTCCGGGAACAATAGATAACGATTTGCAGGGAACAGACCTTACAATCGGGTATGATACGGCTTTGAATACTATTATGCAAGCTGTGGATAAGATCCGCGATACAGCCAGCTCGCACGAAAGGCTTTTCTTTATTGAAGTAATGGGGCGCGAATGTGGATTCCTTGCTTTAAACGGGGCTATTGCTTCAGGCGCTGAAGCTGCTATCATCCCCGAAAAATCGATGGAACAAGACCAGTTGGCCGATCTGATTTCGAACGGATTCCGTAAGAGTAAGAACAGCAGTCTGGTATTGGTCACAGAGGGAGATATAACCGGTGGGGCTATGGCGATGGCAGAACGTGTAAAAAGAGAATATCCGCAATACGATGTTCGTGTATCTATTTTGGGACACGTGCAACGGGGAGGATCTCCTACAGCCAGCGATCGTATTTTGGCAAGTAGAATGGGCGCTGCCGCAATTGATGCCCTTCTCGATGGCCAACGGAATGTAATGATTGGTATTCAAAATGATGAGATTGTTTATGTCCCATTTTCTAAAGCAATTAAAAAGAACAAACCATTACAACAAGACTTAGTGGATACATTAAAGATACTTTCGATATAAAATACGATAACAAGATCAAGAGCCGGCTTCTATGCAGTCACGGCCGGAAGATTTTATTCTTTTGATTTATAATCGTTTAAGTAGCCAATAAAAATTAATGACGTGTTTATATGTTCAATTTCTCTCGTCATTGCGAGGGTTTACCCGAAGCAATCAAGAAGGAAGTAACCGGATTGCTTCGCTACACTACGTTTCGCTCGCAATGACGATAGAAATAGAACAATTATATACGACAATAAGAAACTGTTTCTTACATCTTCACAACCTTTAAATAATCCAGATATGCATTATTCTCGTTTCTCTTATCGAAGGACATGTTGTTGTCATACCCTTTCTTCTCCGGATTCATCAAAAGCTTTAAGGTATGTTTGCCGGCACTCATGTCTTTTAAAATCAGATAATTTGAAGTAGTCCATTGACTCCAATATCCTGACGACTCTAAAATAAATGTACCTGCATCTTTTTCGTCAACGTATACCGAACGAATAAAGCAATAAACATCATGCAGTTTTACCCCATTAGAACCCACTAAAGCAAATGCATAAGTTCCGGTTTCCGGCAAATCAACAGTAAATTCTATTTCAGAATTATTCTGTGTAAAGTCTAATACATAGCCGTTACCTGAAAAGCCCTCAGCTATTTTTTCCACACGTGTTCTGAATTTAGCATCTTCAGCCTCATATTTAGTTATAGATGTGGAATGAATTACCGGATTCGACAAATCGGACTCAAAGCCTTTCGAATCGACTGCATACACAGAATAAAAGCCATTGGGTTTGCCGGTTAAATCGTAAGGAGAAGAACCTTCCTCGTTGATATTTGCACCAACCACCATATATTTCAATCCGGGTTCTTGCTGCCATACTAATTTACCATCTTCCGATTTGATTACAGGTTCAACCGGTGACCAACATTTTCGTGGCCCGGCTTCAACTATATTTATTTTGCCGTGAACGGAATTATCTCCCGCCATCTCAATAACAATTTCTATATTCCCTGTAGCAGTTGCAGGAAGTGTGTATGGATGAGCTTGTTCTGCTCCATTTACTTTCAATGATTTCACTTTGTTTCCCGAACCGCTAACGGTAATATTAAGCGTAGCATCGCGATACTTAAAGTTCTTCAAATAAACATTGCCTTTAATAAGATCCGGAGAAATTACCGGATTGAATGTCATGCCGGCTTCCGTCATTTCCATACCAAAGATCATACGGTAAACAATGCTGATATATGATGCAACCGACCAAAGCTGGCGATCTGAGCTTAGAGCCGTATTCCTGTCATATCCTGTATCGTACGTCATATTTTCCTTATGGGTAAGGAACATTGCTCCCTGACGAATCAATGTTTTCATCATATGATCAACCGCCGCCGTATTTCCGGCACGCTTTGCAGCATACATATAAGGTGTTTGCCATACCGCCCAGATACCTTTGTTATGGTAAGAAAAGTCATCCGGAATAGAAGGATAAAACACAGCAGCGCCATATGGGTATAACGGATATTTCTCAATAACACTATTTATTTGAGCTTTGCCGGATGCCCCCAGCAATATAGCCAAACCATTCGACATAACATCCACACGGTCGCTCGACCTGTAATTCATGAACTCCGGATACAGGTAGGATGTATACAAACCTTTTTCCTTGTTCCAAAAACGGTTATTTATTGCGTTTTTCACTGTAGCGTGCCGATTTTCCCACAGCTTGATTTCTTCATCACTTTTTCCTGATAATTTAGCTGAACGGGTAAGAAAATCATATAAAAACATATGCAGGGAGTTCGTCCCCGATGAGAAAGACTCTCCAATATTTTCATTCGAGAACCAGTTTGGATAGGCATGCGTACGCCAATCCATCGAACAGGCCTCGCCCTTATACAATCCGGTATTTTCATCAAATGCAACATGCATATCTTTCCGGGCCGTATAAGCCAATCCGTCGTACACCAGGGCCAGCCAATCTTTATCTCCTGTAGTTAAATAATATTCCCAAGCAGCAAGAGCCCAAACTACCCT
>JAISES010000368.1 GCA_031263965.1 Prevotella sp.
GTACCCACATATAGAAGAATATGAAGAATGATGTTTTTGCCAGAAGAGACAATACTGCAAAAATATTCGCAATATTTACGCCCCAGTTTTCATTTACCCAGTCGATTCCAGGATAATTATATCCACCGAAAAAGAATACGGATATAAGCGCCGATGAAAAGAACATGCTTGCATATTCCGAAAACATAAAGAATCCCATTCCCAACGAAGAATATTCCGTATGGTGTCCGTTCACCAATTCCGATTCACACTCTGCAAGATCGAACGGAGTACGGTTACATTCGGCAAAAGAGCAAACAAGGAAAATGATAAATGTCAGTGGTTGGTAAATAATGTTCCACTCCATCCCGTTCCATCCGCCCTGCTGCAATGTTATTTCGCGCAAACTGAGCGAACCTGTCATCATGACTAAAGCAATAACAGACAATCCCATCGCTATTTCGTACGAGATCATTTGCGCTCCTGCACGGATACTACCCATCAGCGAATATTTATTATTAGAAGCCCAACCGCCAATAACAACGCCATAGACACTAGCCGATAATACAGCCACAATGTATAATACAGCCACATTCACGTCACCGACCTGAGGCACAAACTCATATCCGGCGATAACGAACTTCTCCGCCCAGGGGATAACGGCTGTTCCCAGAAGGGATAACGTCATTGCGATAGCAGGGCCGCAGATAAAAAGTATCTTATTCGGCGTATCCGGCATAAACTCCTCCTTCGAGAAAAGTTTTGCACCATCGGCTATCGGTTGCAGCAATCCGAAAATACCCGCCCGGTTTGGACCCAGGCGGTCTTGAAGGAATCCGGCAACTTTTCGTTCGGCATATGTAGCATACAACGCAAAAAACATTGTAACTGCAAATACCAGGACAATAAGGATTAATTTCTCTAAAATAAATGCAACTTCCATGTTTGTTTAGTTACGAGTTACGAGTTACGAGTTATGGGTTACAAGAAAAAGGCTCGTAACTTGTAACTCGTAACTCGTAACTATCCTTTTGTTTTCTTAATTGCTTCCAGTTCTTCCTCATCGTAAGGCGAACCGGACATGCTTATTTTTTTTCTGTCTTCCCTGCGTCCTTCCAATACCAGATCATCTGTTTCGATTTTCACCTTTTTCTGAGGAGCCGTATAGTTATTGACGTTGAGAACAGAAGATTTCTCAAACTTGCGAGGCCCTTCAAGTGTCCAGTCTTCTATGTTCTTATGTTCGAAACGGCACTCGTTGCAAATAAAGTCTTCTACTTCGTGCCATTCATCTTTACGTGCTGTTACGCGTTGAACAGTATCTCCGAACATCCACAATATTACTTTGCCTGTACATTTGGTACAATGACGGTGCGCGTTGAACGGTTTATTGAACCACACACGCGATTTGAAACGGAAAGTCTTATCCGTCAATGCTCCAACAGGACACACATCTATCACATTACCCGAAAAATCGTTATCTATAGCCCTTTCGATGTAAGTAGATATCCGGGCATGATCGCCACGTCCCAAAACTCCGTGAATCCGTTCGGGTGTCAATTGACCGGCCAGTTTTACACAACGATAGCAAAGGATGCAACGATTCATATGCAATTGTATGTATGGGCCTATATTTTCGGGTTCGAATGTACGTTTTTCTTCTATATAGCGCGATTTGAAATTGCCGTTGCCATAAGCCAGGTTCTGCAAGTCGCATTCTCCTGCCTGGTCGCACACAGGACAATCGAGCGGATGGTTAATAAGCAGAAATTCCGTTACGGCTTTACGGGCTTCCAACGCCCTTGGCGATGTGGCGCTTTTTACTTCCATACCATCCTGAACCGCCGTTACACACGATGGCTGAAGTTTCGGCATCGGACGGGGATCTTTCTCACTCCCTTTGTTTATCTCCACCAAACAACAACGGCATTTACCTCCGCAGTCTTTAAGTTTCGAGTAATAACACATAGCAGGAGGCACGCTTTCACCACCGATCATACGGGCAGCCTGCAAGACAGTAGTGCCTGCTTCGACTTCTATCGTATGCCCATCTATTGTAATTTTCATATCTTTAGCTGTTAGCTGTTAGCCTATGGCTATTAGCTATTTAAATATTTTCTTTCTTAATTAATTCAAGTTGCCTGTTATAAATATTTATAAATAATGCCGGTTGAATATAGTCTGATTTGTACGTTCTATTTATTATGCGGAATCTTCGATTCCTTTTCTTAACTTTTTGCTGAGTACATGACAAAAATTCGTAACCGCATTATTATAAACATGTTGCCCTTGCAGGGCGTTGTTCCAAGATGTTATCCTTACCCGAGGCGTTGCCACGGGCTTTGATATATCAGGCTTTCAGCCTGAAAATACCAGGCAATAACCCTGAAAGGGTTAAATATTACAGCCTAAGGCAATGCCTTGGGTAGTCGAGTACAACCTCCGGCCGGCGTCCTGTAAGGACAGCATAACATTTTTTGTCATGTACTGAGAACTTTTTGGTCAAGCAAAAAGTTAAGAAAAGGAATCGCAGATTCCGCAAAAGTAAACAGAATATATCTTTAAACATAATCAAACCTCTGACCGGTATTGTTCATTAAATTAATTATTTATCCCTGCTGTCAGCTAATGGCTAAATGCTATTGGCTAACGGCTTTAATAAGTGTCTAACCTTTTCCATCGGCTCGTTCACAAAGTGATTCCGGTCTTTTATTTTTTCAGGGAAACGAACATGATATTCAAATTCCTCACGAAAATGACGAATAGCCGCTGCCACAGGCCACGAGGCCGCATCGCCCAACGGACAGATCGTATTTCCTTCTATTTTGCTCTGGATACTCCAGAGAAGATCTATATCCTCTTCGCGTCCGTATCCTGTTTCGATGCGGTGAAGTATCTTATCCATCCATCCTGTACCTTCGCGGCATGGTGAACATTGTCCGCAACTTTCGTGATGGAAGAAGCGTTAAAAATTCCACGTATTACGCACGATACAAGCCGTATCGTTATATACGATAAATCCACCCGATCCCAGAGACGACCCGGTAACGAATCCGCCGTCAGCAAGCGATTCGTATGTAATCAGGCGATCTTCTCCATTGGCCGTCTTGAACAGGTATCGGGGAGGAAGAACAGGTACGGAACATCCGCCGGGAATACATGCTTTGAGAGGACGGTCATCCATCATACCTCCGCAGTATTCATCCGAATTGAAGAATTCATCAACAGACATTCCGAGTTCTATTTCGTATACTCCGGGATTCTTGATATGACCCGAAGCCGACATCAATTTTGTACCTGTCGATTTACCCAACCCTATTTTGGCATATTCTTCGCCACCGTTATTTATAATCCACGATACGGTAGAAACAGACTCCACATTGTTTACAACCGTAGGCTCTCCCCACAACCCGCTTACAGCAGGAAACGGAGGCTTGATACGCGGATTACCGCGTTTGCCCTCCAGAGATTCTATCAAGGCTGTTTCTTCTCCGCAAATGTATGCTCCTGCACCGCAATGCACATACAAATCGAGATCGTAGCCTGTTCCCAGTATATTTTTACCCAGCCATCCGTTGGCATAGGCTTCTTTGATCGCTTTTTCAAGGATTTTGAATATCCACATGTATTCACCGCGGATATAGATATAAGACAAATTAGCCTCCAATGCATAACTGGAAACAATAGCGCCCTCAATTAATAAATGAGGGATATGATGCATCAGGTACCGGTCTTTGAATGTTCCCGGCTCCGATTCATCGGCATTTACCACCAAATGACGGGGTTTGCCTGATTTTCTATCAATGAAACTCCATTTTAAGCCCATCGGGAAACCTGCACCCCCACGTCCGCGCACCCCTGATGTTTTCACCTGTTCGATAACATCATCGGGTGTCATAGTCTTGAGGGCTTTCTCTACAGAAGCATATCCCCCGCTTTTGCGATAAACTTCATATTCCCGAATATCCGGAATATCAATTTTCTCTAATAATATCTTTTTACTCATTTTTAGTTACGGGTTACAAGTTACGAGTTACGAGCTTTTTACTTGTTCACTGATGACTGATGACTGTTCACTGTAAACTGACTTTCCCCTGTTTACAATCTTCTATCAAAGCGTCAATCTTCTCCTCTGTCAGGTTCTCATGGTAGTTATCCCCCAATTGAAGCATAGGCCCATAACCACATGCTCCAAGACATTCTACACCCACCACACTGAACATACCGTCCGAAGTTATTTCACCGGGTTCCACTCCTAATTTATGACAGGTATAATCCATCAGATTTTCTCCTCCACGCAGACCGCAACAGGCTGTACGGCAAAACTCCAGCATGTATTTAGCAACCGGTTTTTGGTTGAACATCGAATAAAATGTCACTACCTCATATACTTCGATAGATGTAATCTCCAATATTACGGCAACCTCATCCATCAGCTCCAGGCTCAGCCAGTTGTCATGTGCATCTTGTACAGCATGCAGTACAGGCAGTAAAGCCGATTTTTTCCTGTCTGCCGGATAATGACTCAATAGTTCATTGATGCGAGCCATCAGTTCGTCCGACATATTAATAACTTGTTTCATAATTTCCACCTCCCCAACCCCTCCTAAAGAGGGGCTCTCTAATCGATAAAAAATTCATTCTTCCCCTTTACCCTCCCTATCGGGGAGGGTAGGGAGGGGCGCTATGCATCCAATTCGCCGGCAATAACATTTATACTCGAAAGTGTAGCCACTGCATCGGAGAATAATCCTCCTTTTATCATTTCGGGAAACGCTTGGTAATAAATAAAGCATGGCCTGCGGAAATGAACTCTGAATGGAGTCCGCGATCCGTCGGTAATGAGGTAAATGCCCAATTCTCCATTTGCTCCCTCCACAGCATGATACACTTCAGCTACCGGTACAGGAACTTCACCCATCACAATTTTGAAGTGCCGTATCAGTTGTTCCATTTGCGTATAGACTTCTTCTTTAGGCGGAAGATAATAATCCGGCACATCGGCGTGAAAATTCCCCTCAGGCATATTATCACGAGCCTGACGGATTATTTTTAAGCTCTCTTTTACCTCTGCTGCACGAACGCACCAGCGATCGTAAGTATCGCCCGATTGTCCTACAGGCACTATAAAGTCAAAATCTTCGTAAGAACTGTACGGTTGCGCCACGCGTACATCGTAATCAACACCCGCGGCTCTCAGGTTAGGGCCTGTGAACCCATAATCGATAGCCTTTTCCGCAGAGATAGCCCCTACACCGACAAGACGATCCATAAAAATACGGTTACGTTTGAACAGGCTTTCGAGCTGATCCCAAGCTTCAGGGAATCCTTCGAGAAATTCGTCCAGCTTATCCCACGCCGCTTTGCTCCAATCGCGTTCGAACCCGCCTATACGTCCCATGTTGGTAGTCAGCCGGGCTCCGCAAATTTCTTCGTATATTTCGTAAGCTAATTCACGGTATTCCATCACGTATAAGAATGGCGTATATGCACCAAGGTCTACGCCCAATATACCGTTACATATAAGATGGTCGGTTATACGCGCCAGTTCCATTACAATAACACGCATATACTGAGCCCTCTTCGGCACTTCTACACCAAGAGCTTTTTCCACAGTCATCCACCATGCCATATTGTTTATAGGCGCGGAACAATAGTTAAGACGGTCTGTCAGGGTCGTGATCTGATAGAAAGTCCTGTGTTCAGCTATTTTTTCAAAGGCACGATGAATGTATCCGATAGTGGTATCTGCATCCAAGACGCGTTCGCCATCCATCAGCAATATATTTTGAAACACACCGTGAGTAGAAGGATGCGTGGGCCCAAAGTTCAACACATTAAGCTCGCGTCCGTCTTCGAAGGTCTGTTCCCTTACCATTTTCGCAAAGCGATGTTCCGGATTTATTGTTTGTTCTAACATATTTTAGTTACGGGTTACTTCGCCCTATGGGCAGTTACCGGTTACAAGTAAATTACGGATCTGCTGATTTTCAAACTTGCTAATTAACCTATGGTTCGTAATTATTGGGTGTCCTGCCAAAGAAACGGTCATCCTTATCGGTACGTCCGGCATCTTCCAGCGGATAATCTTTCCGCATCGGAAAAGAGACCATCCCCTCATCATTGAGAATACGTTTCTGATTGGGATGCCCAACGAAATTTATACCATAAAAGTCATATGTTTCGCGTTCCATCCAGTTAGCGGCGGCAAAAACCTCGACGACAGAATTAACTTCCGGAGTTTCTCCGTTCAGAAAGGTTTTGACACGCACCCGTACGTTATCTATCCAGTTGTGCAATAAATATACTACTGCAAACTGAGCATCTTTCCCGTTATCGGGATAATGTACACCACATAGATCCGTCAGAAAATTGAAACGCAAAACTTCATCATTCTTCATAAAACGAATGATATCCTTTACAATAGAAGGTGAAACTTCAAACGTAAAAATATCCTGCTCCATTCTGAAACTGAATGCTTCGGCTCCGAATTTTTCTGTGATCCTATTTTGAATTTCTATTATTTCAAGCGCCATTCCTTATTCAAATTTATATGATTCGAGCAGTTCCCCGTATCTATCGGAACCTCTGCGGCGTACGGATTCATGTTTTACCAGTTCCTGCAATTGCATCACTCCATCGAGAATCTGCTCAGGACGAGGCGGACATCCGGGCACATATACATCCACAGGTATTACCTTATCAATACCTTGCAACACCGAATATGTATCGAATATTCCACCCGAAGAGGCGCAGGCTCCGACAGCTATCACCCATTTAGGCTCGGCCATTTGCTCATAAACATGACGAAGAACAGGCGCCATTTTTTTTGAAATAGTACCCATTACAAGCAGCATATCAGCCTGGCGCGGCGAGAAACTATTACGTTCGGCTCCAAAGCGTCCCATATCATAAGTAGATGCCATAGTGGCCATAAATTCAATTCCGCAACAAGACGTGGCAAACGGTAGCGGCCAAAGGGAATTGGCCCGGGCCAACCCTATGACATAATCGAATTTTGTAGCAAAAAATCCATGCCCCGTATATCCATCAGGGGCAGGCACTACATTTATGTTAGAAGATTTGCTCATAACTTTATATCTTTATTTTTCCCAATCCAAAGCTTTCCGCTTCACTATATATAGATAGCCTACTAGCAGAAGAGCAATAAAGCCGCCCATTTTTAACAAGCCATCCCATCCGATAGTTTTGAAATTAATAGCCCACGGGTACATAAAGACAATCTCTATATCGAAAAGGACAAACAAAATAGCTATTAAGAAATACTTTACCGCAAAAGGCGACCTGGCGTTTCCTACCGGATCGAGGCCACATTCAAAATTTGCTTCTTTTCGTGAGCTTCTGTGTTTCGGACCCAGAGCCTTCGATACAAATACGGTAGCAAAAACAAATATTGCACAAAAAGCAATTTGCATTAATACGGGCAGAAAATCATATAGATTGGAGTTCATAAAAGGCTTTTTAACATACATTATTTTGTCATTCGCAAAGGTACTTTTTTATTGGCGAATAAAATGCAAAATGACTCATATATTTTATCGATAACATAGTGAAGAATCCGCACCAGCACAAAAAAGCAGCATTTTGTTCACTCAAGTTTGCAAACCAGCTAAAAAGCATGTGTGTGATGACACACATTTATTTAAAAGCGTTAGTTATAAATTTCATTTATGAATTTACCATTAAATATTTGAAGCTATTAACATTTAAATTTCAGTTACAGGCAGGCTATTGACTGATGTTGCGCAAGACCGGCGCAAATCCATGAAACCGCATATTATGGTTCTTTCTTCTGCGCACAATCGCAGACTGCTTGTTCTTTCCCGTCATTGCGAGGGTTTACCCGAAGCAATCCGGTTGTACTTTTTCGGGCAGTCACAAAGGACTGTCCCTACCGCTAACCGGCCAATTTCGGATTGCCTCACTTTTGGCTCCGCTTCGCTCTGCCGAACGTCGTTTCAGGCTCGCACTGACGGGAAAGAGAACATATTTGCCTGACCAAAAAGTTACAAAAAGTAAAGGCCGTACCGGATAAAGAAAGAGAAAAAAAATATGTGTGCAGTTTCAAAAAATTACCTACCTTTACTGCCGGGTTATTTGACAGTATTACACCGCAAAACGCTGAAATACGCACGGTTACGAACACGTTGCCCCTAAACCCCGAAAACTTAGCCAAAAGTTTATTTTTCAATCAGTTAAGTCGAACCGATGAAAAACTAAAATAAAAATGACCAAAGTTTCCATATTGATGCCGGTCTACAATGGTGAGCGATACCTTGCCGAAGCAATAGACAGTATCCTGAACCAGACGTTCAGGGATTGGGAACTTATTATCATCAACGATGGTTCTACCGACAGAAGCGCGACCATTATCAACAACTATCGGGACAGCCGCATCTACTATGTACGCAATACTGAAAACCTGAAACTGATAAAAACCCTGAACAAGGGGATCGATTATTGCCACGGGAAATATATCGCCCGCATGGATGCCGACGACATCAGTTTTCCCGAGAGACTGAGACATCAGGTGGAGTTTCTGGACAACAATAACGATTATACGATGTGTGGGACAAATGCCGTTGTGATAGATGGAAATTCCCGCAAGACCGGTAAAATACGCAATCTGCCGGACAACAATTTACTTCAGGTCAATCTTCTGTTTTCGCCACCCTTTATCCACCCAAGTGTAATGATCCGCCGCGAAGCGCTCGACAAAAACCGTTACGATGAGGATTACAGGCACGTGGAAGATTACGAACTGTGGTGCCGCATAGCACGGCAAGGCAAGGTGGCAAACCTGCAACAAGACCTGCTGGCTTACCGTTGGCACGACACCAATGTATCGGTGCTGAACAATCAGGTGCAGGAGGAAATGAAAGACGGAATTATCCGCGAACAACTGAAAATGCTCGGCATAGAACCTACCGGCGAAGAGCTTTATTGTCATAAGATCACATTCAGGCTCTACGCTTTGGGACGGAAGCAGGATATTTCCGCACAACAATCCGAAGCTGTTTCGGCATGGTTCGAAAAACTGCTTCGCCAAAACAAAAAGATAAAGAAATACAATCAGGATGATTTCAAAGCTTTCCTGTGGGCACGATGGGCGGTGCTATGCATCTCGCAAAAGAGATATTCAAAAATATTTTCGCCGGCTTTTGCCTCATACCATCCGGATGTATTGACACAATTATTTAAACTGTTCTTTTTCTTAAAAAATAAATAATGGAAGAAAACCTGAAAGAGATATACAACCCCGAAGGGTCGGAGCTAAGGACATTGCAACTCAAAATGCTGGATATATTGATCACCGTAACCGGCATTTGCGACCGCCACAACCTGCCCTATTGGATAAGTGGGGGAACGCTGCTGGGGGCTGCACGCCATGGCGGATTCATTCCTTGGGACGATGATATAGACATCGAGCTGCTCCGTTCCGATTATAAAAAGCTACTCAGAATATTGCCAGGGGAATTGCCCGGAAACCTTTATCTGCAAACCCCGGAAGAAAAATCGTACCGGCTGTTGTTTTCCAAAGTCAGAGACCGGAATTCCATCGTGTATTCCGAAGAAGAGGATATGGCGCGTTATAAGGAGAAAGGCATATTCATCGATATTTTTCCGGAAGAACGGAGTTGCCGTTGGCTCAAAAACGTTGTCGATTTCTTCTATGGCAGAGCATTCCGCCGATTGAAACGAGGACGGCCTTTTCATTCATTAAAATATTTCTACGAATACAGCACGTCTCTTTTGCTGTATCCTGCCGGCGTTATGCTGGTATGGATTGCCAGAGGGATCTGCGCCATAATCAAACCCGACAATATACTGCACAGTTACGGCATCGGCAACTCTACTAACCACAATGCGCGGTACATGTTTCCTGTAAGTAAAATCGTATTCGAGGGCCGCGAGTTTTCCGCACCCAAAGAGATCGATACTTATCTGACAAAGCAGTACGGAGACTATATGTCCATCCCCCCGAAAGATAAGCGGGCTACCCACTTTATGAAAGTGGAGTATCTTGTGGGCAGTGAACAGTAAGCAGTGAACAGTAAGCAGTCAACAGTGAGCAGTGAGCAGTCAACAGTCAACAGTAATTCCGAAGGCTTTATTATTTGAATGCTATAAAAATTGATTGTTTCAGTTAAACCTTATCGGAAGTGTCTTTCAAAATCTTCCACTTTTCGATTTTTTCATTCAATGTCATCCCCGCATTGGCCGAACTGGGCGAGGGTAAAGTTGTATACGTTCTCTCTTTATCGAAGCCAACGTATTTTTTGTAAAATTCTTCAGCCTTTTTACCGGTAAAGAAAATATGTCTGATTTGCGGATATTGTTTAAAGAACTTCTTGAAGTCGTTGGGCTTCTCATTCTTAATATTACTATCTAAGCTTCCTGATCCTTCGCAGGAATGAAGCACATCCCAAATGGCAATATGATTGTCTGTCAGCAGCTTTATTTTTTCATCATAATTGTCCGGAAGCGTTTTGTTGAATAATGTAAAAACAATTTTCCAGAACTGATTGCTTTTATGCCCGTACCGTTCCTGCTTGCGAAGCGATTCCTCGCTAGGCATTGTTCCCAGGATCAATATCCGGGATTTGTTGTCTGCAACAGGTCCAAAAGCAATTTTTCTCATATCTGATCCGAGCCGGTTTATTTACCATCGGTAAGCCGGTAGGCGAGGGTGTGTCAAAGTCCTGTCATTACGTACCTGACACGCAATGACAGGACTTTTGAGACAATCCCATTCTTATTTCTTTATATTTGGAAGTTCCAGCCCGTATCCTTTTTTCTTGTCTTCTGCTTTCAGCAGCAGACCGACTATAAGGGCGAGTATACCAAAGCTGGTGAAAATTATCATAGGAAGCGTGTAATCGTAAAGTGTAATCGTTTTTTCAACCATTTTTGAAACTCCGTCTTTAGTTACTTCCTCCATCACTATTTTCGTCCCTATAATACAGTACTTATCCAATATTTTCCCAATCAAATATGGCACTCCCATCAATCCCCAGTTTTGCACCCAGAATATCAGGGCGTAAGCTGTACCTAATTTGTTTTCAGGAATGATTTTAGGTACGGAAGGCCACATAGCAGAAGGAACCA
>JAISES010000392.1 GCA_031263965.1 Prevotella sp.
CAAAGGCTCAACAAAATAGAATATATGGATGAACCTCAATATCCTTATGAATGGATGAATACAACCGGTTTTTCAATAGGACAATACAAGGGTTTCAAAACAGCCGGATTCTATAACAACCAGGAGGAAGCCAATAACAGGCCTTATGTGAGTTTAGACGGGAATAAGGTAC
Organism: Prevotella sp.; assembly: GCA_031263965.1. Lineage (GTDB taxonomy): Bacteria > Bacteroidota > Bacteroidia > Bacteroidales > Dysgonomonadaceae > Dysgonomonas. The sequence continues at coordinate 173 of JAISES010000392.1, forward strand.
AAGCAGGAGATATCCGGTACGTTGATATTGACGGGGATGGCATTATTGATGCCAATGATAAAGTACCTATTGGATATTCAAATTTGCCGCGTTATTCGTTCGGCGCTAATATAGATTTGGCCTATAAAGGATTTTACATATCCGCTTTATTCACCGGTTCGCACCAAGGTTCCATGCCGATGACTTCGTTCTATATACTGAATCCTTTTTATATGACCTCAGGCAATGCGCTTCAATTTCAATACGACGGGCGATGGACTCCTGAAAAAGTAGAGCAAGGCATTGAGCCTACTTTCCCCAGAGCCTCTGTCAGGACGTTTGATTCTCAGAACGGTGAATTGAATGAACTTTGGCTTCGTTCCAGCCAGTTTATCCGGTTGAAAAATATTGAATTCGGATATAATTTTACTAATCTGGGCATATTGAAGAAATATGGTTTGTCGGGCTTACGGATATTTGTAAGTGGAAGCAACCTATATACATGGGGATCGAAACTCATTGATGGATATGATCCGGAACAGGAAGATACGGGCGGCACCAGTGATGGTTATTTATACCCTCCGATCCGAACATATAACTTGGGAGTAGCTATTCAATTTTAAAAGAGGTATATTATGAAACATATTAATCATTTAATTATTATCTGTATATTCTTCAGTGTGGTTGCGTGTGAAAATCAATTTTTGGAGAAACCGATGGGAAATGATTTGTCGGTAGATTCCATCTTTTCTACCGAGCAAAAAGCGCTGTCGGCCATTGCGCAAGCTTACTCGATGAGTTTGGCTTCAGGCATCGCTATTGTTGATTGGGACGGAAGCCGCACTTATGGATTAAACAGTGGAACGAGCAGTCATTTATCCGGAGAGATAAATGCCCGGAAATTCAGTTGGGAAGACGGATGGTTGATTCAGCATAGCGGAATGACTGCCGACGATGGAAGCGGTATTCCCAGAAGTGATGATGGCTTTTCTTTCAATTATAAAGCTATCCGGCAATGTTTCTTGGTTATGGAGAATATAGATAAAGTGGCGGATATGTCACAAACGCAAAAAGAAGAAGTGAAGGCAGAGATGAAAACGCTGATTGCCTATCGTTACGAAGAAATGTTCAAACGCTATGGCGGCATTCCCTTAGTTAAAAAATCACTTACGGTTGACGAAGATATCATGATTCCCCGCTCGAGTTTGGAAGAAGTGTTGGAATATGTACAGACGATTTGTAATGAAGCCATCGCCGTTCTTCCTGATAACTATGACAACAAATACAAAGGCCGGATAACCAAAGGCGTAGCTATGGCTGTTAAGGCTGAAATTCTCATGTATGCGGCACGCCCTTTATTCAACTCGCCAACCCCTTACTTGAGCTTAGGAGAACATAATAATTTCATTTCTTTTGGGAGAGAAGACCGTACGTTGTGGGAAAGAGCCGTCACAGCCTCTCAAAATGTAATTGACTGGGCTTTACAACATGGCCATCAGATTATAAAAACCGGATCTCCACTGGATGATTATGGAACAGCGGTCGCTACGCCTAACAATGCAGAAGTGCTGATTGCCTATAAGAACCAACACTATCCCGGCAGTAACGGAAATTATTACGACCCTCATGGCCAGAGCGGAGGCGCTAACGGCATGAGTTATCATATGCTGACGCAATACTATAAAGCCGACGGAACTGAACAAACATGGCCGGGAGATGTGGACATCCCTTATAGCGACTATCTTACAAAGATTGAAGAAATGGAAAGCCGGTATAAGGCTTCCGCCATGGGCGCTGGTATCGACGCATGGAATAATCCGAATAACGAGTATTGGAGCAGCAGAAGGCTCACAGATGGTTCTAATTGGGAGGGAAGAGGCGGTACCGAGGCCTGTGGCCGCAGGGTTAAATTTTGGTATCATGCAGATAATCGCTATTGGTTTGAATTTCCCATTTATCGATTGGCAGAATTCTATTTGAACTTAGCAGAAGCTTATAACGAGTTGAATGATCCTCAAAATGCACTCCTAAATCTGAAAATCATTCGGGAAAGAGCCGGTTTACCGGAGATAACCGAAACCAACCAAGCTCAATTGCGGGCGATAATTCAACGGGAATGGGCCATTGAATTTTATGAAGAGTGTCATCGTTTCTACGATGTTAAACATTGGAAGTTACCTGACTTAGGGAACGGTATAATCGGAGGGCCTAAAAAAAGTTTTATTTTCACCTATGTAAATGGAGATTTTGGCTATGTCAGCACCGACTATGTATCATACTCGGTACAAGAAATATATAATGGATTTTGGGCACAAAACCAGTATTTATCTCCATTTCCAATTAAAGAGGTAAATGTTGGGTATTTAATACAAAATCCCGGGTATTAAAAATTATTAATAAAATTGAGAATTGATTATGATTAATAATAAGATCATTATAAAAGGCATAATATCTTTGACTGTTTTAATGCTGATAAACAGGTCTATTTATGCCCAACAGCCGGAGCATGCTCCGGATAGCGTTCCTACGAATCGGCTCGGAAGCGAGCAGATAACGCCGGGTATATTTTTTAACTTGGATAAAAATGTATCGACTGCTTCCATATCGACTGTATTCGGGGATGAATTATATAAAACGCCTGTAGCAAATCTCACGAACACACTTTACGGCCTAATGCCGGGTTTAAATGTGGTGCAAGGAACCGGAGAACCCGGGTATGATGCTGCATGGCTAACCATCAGAGGAATTGGGTCGTACAATCACGATTCGTACACTATATTTGTTGATGGTTTTCAGACAAACACCAGCTATTTTCAATATCTTACACCTGCTGAAATTGAAAGTATTTCTATCTTTAAAGATGCGGTAGCCTTAGCTCCTTTTGGAATGAAAGGCGCTAACGGGGTTATATGGGTAGTAACAAAAAGGGGAAACATCGGAAAACCTAAAACACAAATTCAATTAAGAACAGGTATTCAAAATCCGATAAAAATAACCAAGCCCTTGCAGGCTTACGATTATGCCAGCCTGTATAACGAAGCGATAAGCAATGATAACGGGCGGATATGGACGCCAAGGTACACACAAACCCAACTGAATGCCTATAAAGAGGGAACAGGTATTAATACGGATTGGTACGATTATGTTTTGGAATCCAATACGCCATTTTCGTCTGCCGACATTACGTTTGACGGAGGAGGTAGTGTTGCCCGGTATTTTGTCATGTTGGGC
>JAISES010000210.1 GCA_031263965.1 Prevotella sp.
AAAAATTCAAAATTCAAAATTCAAAATTCAAAATTCAAAATTACCTCGCGGTACCATTGCAGCGACTGATAGTAAGCGTTTAAATCGGCGCGGCCCGGCAGGGGTATGTAACAGGCAAGACCGCAATAAGTCTCTATCTGATACTCGTCGAGAAATGCGGGAGTATGCGCTCTGTACAATACCGTTTTGTTCAACTGCGCCATAAACGCATCCCTGTTCGCCGACGGGAATGCTTTTGCAATAAAATCCGCAAAATCGAAAGTATACTGTTCCTTATATACATCCAAACGCTGTACTTTCGTTCTGTCGAAATTTTCATCCATTTCATTTCCGGAGATTAATTCCGCCGTGAGGCTTGCAAGATTTTCAAGTTCCCTTGTGTCAATCAGGCTTACGCTTGCCGAGCGGTAAGCGCCTTCCAGACCGTCGTAATAATCGAAATATTTTCGGACTACCGACTGAAGATTGATGGATGGTTTGAGAAGTTCGGGTACAATTTCATCGTATGGAAATCCTGTGTATATTGTTTCCGTTGACGAGGCAATGATAAAATCGGCATTGTTTCTAAGCTCGTACGCCACTTCGACGGACCCCATAAGACAGGCGTCGAAGAGGATAAAATCGAATTTGACAGGCAAAGCATCTGCCAAATCGGGAATATTCATCTGTGCTCCGTTGTCGTTGCCGAACGATTTCAATTGGCGATCAGCCGGAAGCCAGGATGTGCCATGCGACCATAAGACTAATCCGTAACTTTCGGATGGATACATGGAGACAATATCATTCAGCGTACGGTGCATCTGGACAGGATTTGCCGAATTAAATTCCCCATATGTATGAATTGTCTCTGCCGAATAGGAAGTGATTTTCAGTATGCATGGTAATTCATCCTGCGTATCCATGAACACAACCAGATTGACTCCCGTTTCCGAAAATCCTTTTTTCATCTCTTCAATATCATCGTAAGCATCCTCAGACAAATTGTTATCGGCTGCCATGTAAACAATGACTGTTCGTTCTGCCCGAATAATCTGAGTCTCGTTCTCTTTACCGCATGAAGTCAGCAGGAAAGAAAATATAATTAAAAATGTTTTTATTTTCACTGTAATATGAGATTAATTTTCATTATATGATTGAATCAAAGTTCTCAACTTGGCTTTAATAATAAACGGATCTGCGTAGTACGAATATTTAACAGGTCGATGGTAGAGTTTTACAGCTTCATCATAAGCTTCCCGATGTTTTCCTGTCCGCTGCAAAAATAGAATCCGCTCGTAAGCGATGCCAAACTGCTCAGGAACGATATTTACCGCTTTATGCAAGAGTATTTTGGCTTCGGCTATCTGTCCGTTCTGTTCGTACAGTAATGCCAGATTTTTCAAAAAGACATCATCACAAAAAAACTGCTCCGCTTCCTTCATTAAGGAAAATGATGCAAGCGTATCTCCCATCTGATGCCTTAATTTTGACATTGTTATAAGAAAACGTCCGTTCCCTTTCATGGCGGGGTAAATATCCGAAAAACAGGCGCTGGAAATATGCCATTTTTCTTCGATTTGTGCATTTTCAACGGCAAACTGCCATTTGTTGTACTTATTCCAGTTATTCCATGTTAATAGAGAGACAATAAGCAATATCGGGACTAACAGCCATGCTTTTTGCTGTATGTTAACTGTAAAAAGAGGCTTTAGTTGTGAAGAATTAATTATAAACGCTGTAAAGGTAATGTAAATTATTGCTAACGGAACTATTTTAAAAGGAAAATATGATATGGAAACTATTAAAAAAGCGCATACCGGAAACAATAATGGCGTTCGTATTTTGTATGCAGTAACAAATACAAATATAACAAACAGGATAAACAGCAATAATCCGCCTGTTCCCAATGTAACCCCGATATTCAGAAATTCATTAAAAGGAGAATGTACAATATCCAAATTAAAGGCGTCTGAAATTTTATCATGACTGGCAACGTATTCCGACTGAAATTCGGGATAATGTTTTTCAAAAGCATAAAGTCCCCATCCCACAGGCTTTTCGATCATCATATTCAGAGAAGTAAACCAGATGAACAAACGTCCGCTAAACGAAGAAGGATGCCACCATATCAACAATCCCAAGACTGTAATAAAAGGCAATATTAACCATTTAACAAGTTGTTTTTTACTGATTTTGCCGGACATCAGCATATATAAAATGCCCGTTATTAATGTTGCAACTATTGCAGTTCGCGCCTGTAGTAACAGCAATAAAATTATCCCCAAAAACAGCACGCTGAATTTGAATATTTTGTGTATGCGACTGATGTAACAGAACGGCAGCAATACGGCTAAATATGCTCCAAGCATATCAGGGTTACCGAAAGCGCTGCCTATAGAAAAATATGGATGAAAAGAAGGAATAATCCCAGTCAGCTGCAATATGCAAAACAGTATATGTAACAGTATCACAGGTATAACTATATGGGACATTACATGAACTGTATCCTGAAAACCTTTCATATCCTGCATACGCATAAAGCAGTAATACAGAAAATAAATCAAAGGCAATACAAAATCCAAATCATTGTATGTCCCAATATAGAAATACATATACACAGACGCTAAGCCCAGAATAAAAATGTCGCCCCATGTAATACGTATCTGTATTTTTCCATGCTTTACCGACTGGGTTACAGTAAAAAGAATTATTACCGCAAACACAAGCCCAAAAACAAACTCCTTGATATAGATGTTTTCATTCAGCGCTCCTTGACAGGCGACAAAAGAAACAGCAAACAACAAAGAATAGAAAATATACATGGGATACACAGGATACATGAGATTACATATTTTATTTCTTCTTTTTAGCCTCTGCTGTAAGCGCCTGCCATTTTGAAAAATTACTCGACCAATACTTCGTAGAATAATATGTCATCGTTGATACGGCATATATAGGTA
>JAISES010000417.1 GCA_031263965.1 Prevotella sp.
CTACGGGAGAGAAAAAAAATACAACCATCAAACTTGAAAAAGGTCAAGAGACCGAACTTGAAGCTGATATTGATATTTGGAATGTCAAAGCAAAAAGCGGCAAAAACTATGTTTACAAATATACCCTCGAAAAACCTGTTTTTGATTATTTGAACGCTCATCCGAATACTATTCCCATAACAACCGGATTATGGAACTATTGGCGTACTTTAAGCGGAATAATCCCCGTTGGAAATTCAACAGAGCGAGTCGAAGATGCGCTTAACGATGGTATGGCTTTATTGGACTATTCTAAATACCCCGCATTGAAAGGCAGCTATACTTTTGAAAGGACAAAAGAATATTCAGCCTCGGCAACAATCTCAAAAAAGATAGGGACGCCCAAATGGGCGAGTTGGTTTGGGATTGATTGGTCGGTAACTATCAGTGGAGGCGTATTTATGCAAAGTACATTCCCCCTAGAAGAATCAAAGTATGATTTTGTGGCAAAAGAAATGCGCCCTGTTGTCGAGTACGAAGACCTTAATAAATTTGCATATTATTTACCACGCCTTACTTGGAAGGATGAAATCGACGCCCTAATAGATGATATAAAATCTTCGCTTGATTTGTGGGATATAATTCAAGACTATGCCAAGTCCTTCAGAAAAACGGGAGAAAAACATGCTTCCGCAGAAAAGATACAATTTAGCAATGAGGAGGGTAATCGTAAAAAAAGACTTTATTCGTCTCAATTAAAAGACTATAATAAATTACAAAAAGACAATCGAACAGGGATTTCAACCATGTCGTTTGATATAGCAGGCAATAATCAGGTGTTTGAAAACAACACGAGATTATCCTTCAGCTATTATTATCCCGGCGGCGAAGTACTTGGAGCAACAGTTGGACAGGATACGTTCATTATCATAAGCGACGTCTTCTATCTGCACGCGTATTATCAAGATTCGGTTTCTATGCCCCAGGCGCCTTACGGTAATTTTAAAGTCTTTTCCGAGGCAGGCAGCGACGACCTCGCTTTTCTGGATATTCATCCTTCCTACTCTGTTGGACTATACCACCAGCCATTATTAGATTCTTTGTGGCGTCTCATAGGAAATACAAATGATACTGTGTCAACAAACAGTTTAGGTACCTATTGTCTTGGCGTCAAAGTAAGCGATGACGACATTCCCCCTGTTATAAATATTATGAAAAACGACAATACAAAGACGCTTGAAATCACTGTTACCGATAATATGGCAGTTTATTGGAAAGGCGTATATGTAATTGTTAATGGATTGCTTACAGAATGTCTGCATAATGGCAACACGCTTACTGTCAATTTAACGGAGGAACAATTGAACGACGAGATATATGTTCTTGTATATGCCTCCGATTTGGCAAGAAATGAATCGCAAGCCTCATCTGTTTTTGACAAGACGGAAACGCCTCCTATAGACAACAGTATTTCAAATCCTGTTACGAACAGTTCGGACTGTAAAGTATATCCAAATCCGGTTCTAAACAATGTCTATGTATTTATCTCGGATGAGTTAAGAGGTAATTCTTCGGTTAAATACATTATAGTTTCTCCGCTTGGACAAACACATCTAACAGGAACGATTTATAAAGAAGAGACAATAATCAATGTAGAGAAATTAGCGTCAGGCGTTTATTTCATTATTGTATACGATGAAAATAAGATTATTACCCATAAAAAAATAGTAAAACAGTAGGGGCGAATAGCATTCGCCCTTAACAAGACATGTAGGGGTCGTCTTTTGCAGCGACCCAAATTGTCTGAATCAGGATTCACAGGATTATAGGATTTACAGGATGAAAATAGTGATTAACGATTAGTGATTAATATGAGATTGCAAAAGACAAAACAAAAAGGGCGAAAGGACGAAGGCACGAATGGGCGAAAGGTACAAGCAGCGAGTATTTCCTCGTGGCTTGCCTGCCTGTTGCTTGTTGCTTGCAGCCTGTTACCTTATAGAAGTAAAAGTAAATTTAATAGTAAACAAAAACAAGTCAAATTATGGCATTATTATTTAACAAAGTAGAGAGAGGGAATCCGGCGATTCCCGGGGCGCTCAAAAAGTGGTATCCTATACTGAAGAGTATGAAGTTAATTAAAGAAAGAAACGTTGCTAAGAAATTGGCGGACGAAACAACCCTTAATCCTAAGGAAGCCGAAATGGCAATAACCCAATTGAAGAAGGTGGTTATAGACCTTCTTTTGGAAGGTCATACGGTACAGTTGGGAGAATTGGGCAGTTTTCGCTTAACAATATCCGCTGAAGGTTCTAAAACGGAGCAGGAAGTAACAGCCAACAAGATCAAAAAAGTGAATGTACGCTTTACTGCTTCGGAAGAACTGAAAACAGCGATAGGAACAGCTACGTTGACGGACATTTCATCCCTTTCTGCAAAATGATTATATCATCTTGGAGTTCAGACGCATTCAACAGACGGCGGTGTTCATTAAGCAACACCGCCGAATGGCGTCTGCAATATAACTATATTACATTCGCGATATAACTATATTGCGAGAACGATATAACTATATTGCGAACGCGATATAACTATATTGCGAGAACGATATAACTATATTGCGAGAACGATATAACTATATTGCGAACGCGATATAACTATATCGCAAACATGATATAACTATATTGCGAGAACAATATAACTATATTGCAAAGGGCAAAGAAAGTATATGTATAACAAGAGGTTAAAAATAGTGATTAATATTAGATTACAAAAGATGAATAAAAAGGGACGAAAAGATGAAAGGGTGAAAGGGTGAAAGGGTGAAAGGACAAGCATTTCCATGTACCAAGTACCTTTACCGGTTAATATGAAATTACAAAAGATAAAATAAAAAAAGGTGCAAGGAACAAGGCGCAAGCAGAAACTCGTCTACTTGTCCACTCGTTCACTTGTCCACTAAAATTAAAAAAGTAGAAGTAAATATATGAAACTAAAAAGATTTTTATTAGCGATAATGCTAATCAGTACAATAGCAATGGTTGTATCCTGTAAGAAGGAGGAACCAAAGGATGACACACTATCCTCGGATGAAAAGATGGAGGCGGTTATTCAAGAGATAAAAACCAGCGCTGAAGCTATTTTGTTAAGCGACGATCCGATTGCAGGGTTTGAGGAAAAGGCGTCATATTATAAATCTCTTGATTATGTAGATGATGTTTATGTTTCTTTAAGTGGAATGTTAGTGAAACTATCCAATGGAAATGAGTTTTGCTGGCTTACATCACCTGAAGAAAAAGATACTAAAAGTTTAAATACCAAATCTATATTAAACGATATTAGTGTTTTTGCATACTCTCGCAAGTCTTTATTACAAATTAAAAGAGCATGCATTCTTAATCAATTTTATAATGATGAAAGTCTCCAATATATCAAGGATGAATATATTCCAAAAATAGAAGCCGCTCTTAGAGCAATCTCATGTGAGGTTAAGATAGTAAACGGGGAAAAAATTGATACAACATTTCTCCGTGATTCATTGTCCGGATATGATTTAATTTTTTATTATACACATGGTGGTTCTTGGGATGAATCAGATAGAACCACATTAACAACGGGACAGCCTATTCCTATATCTGTACTTAGAAATAGCGCCGCAATAGGAGAACAATTAAAAGCACGGGGAATCGCTCTTTCAGGAGTTGAGTCGACAATAAATGGAGTAAAAGATGTGTATTATTATTATTCTATTACCAATCAATTTATAGAAAAGAATTATACTGTTAAGAGGTTTTCCAACAGTTTATTTTATACAACAGCTTGTCAGTCTTATAAATCCGATAGACTTGCGAAAGCTCTTTTTAATAAGGGAGTTGCAGCGTATGTAGGATGGACGGAAATTAATAGTAAAACAGAAACAGGTAATTTATTATTAGCAAGTTTATTATCAGGAGCTACATTAAAAGAGGCGATAGATCGGTTAGATGAGAAAGAGAAAGTAAGTTATTCTCAGAAACATGGAACAACCGCATACTTACAATATTATCCTCCATCAACTGCCGGCAATTTCCGTCTTGTTGAACCTGCTACTGCCGACATTGAACTCCTGACGTCAAGCATCAATTTTGGCAACGTAACTGTCGGATCGTCATCAGCGACAAAACAGATTAAAATAAAAAATACAGGCAAGGCAAATTTGACGATAACGGGTATCGCTCCCAGTTTTTCCTACTTTCAGCATACTTATGACTATGCAGAAATAATAAAGCCGGGCGAAACCAAAACAGCGTCTGTTATTTGGACTCCAAAAGAAGCAGGTACCCTTCCAAGCGACAGCCGTATTACTTTCCTGTCTAATGCCAATAAACAGGTATCCTGTATCGTTTCCGGTAAAGGCGTTGCGGCTACGCCCGGCAATCAACCACCTACTGCGCCCGTATTGGTTAGTCCTAACATTAACGCCCCCAATGTTTCTCTACCAGTTACGTTCAAATGGAATGCATCAACCGACCCTGAAAACGGACCCATTACATATTTGTTGTATGTGGGGACAAGTACAAACATAAGCAGTATGAGCGTAAAATATTCCGGCACAGCAACCACCGCAACAGTTTCGGGATTGGACAACAGCAAAGATTACTATTGGATGGTACGGGCAGCCGACAATGCAGGAAACGATGCGTCAAGCGACTTCAGAAAATTTACTACAGTTGCTGCAACCACCACTAATCAGCCACCCAGCGCGCCCGTATTGGTTAGCCCTAACAATAATGCCACCGGCGTTTCCGTACCGGTTACATTCAAATGGAACGCATCAATCGACCCTGAAAACGGTCCCATTACGTATTTGTTGTATGTGGGAACAAGTACAGACATAAGCAGTATGAGCGTAAAATATTCCGGCACGTCAACCACGGCAACGGTTTCATTGGATGGCAGCAAAGATTATTATTGGATGGTACGGGCAGCCGACAATGCAGGAAACGATGCGTCAAGCGCTCTTCCTCCCAGAAAATTTACTACAGCTGCAACAACTATCACCAATCAACCGCCCAGCGCGCCCGTATTGGTTAGCCCTAACAATAATGCCACCGGCGTTTCCGTACCGGTTACATTCA
>JAISES010000471.1 GCA_031263965.1 Prevotella sp.
AGCGTGCAGTATATCGAAAGTCCTGCAGGTTACGGATCCCGATTGCAGAAATATTGTGCTGCATGGAATCAAGGTTCTAAAGATAGCCGAGGCTGTTGGACAGACTTACAGGTTGCGCCGGCTGTAGTCGATTTATATGAGGTTGTAGTGGATGCTAATACTGTTAAACCTTTTGACTGGACTGACTACATTCCGGAGTGGAATGCTGTAACGGATGTTGGCGTTGAGAAACGGAAAGTGTTCTTTATCCGCGACCAGAAAGTAAACGGAACGGACATCCATTCTACTATAACTACTGTTATTAATGCTCAGGTAAATTCATTAAATGATCCGAATGATCCAACTGACGATTTTGTTCAGTATTTATACAAACCAGAAGGCAATGAAGCCCGTGTTAAAGCAGCTTATGCAAGCCGCGATCCTCGTCTGGGATATAATGTTATTACGCCTTATTCTAATTTCCTGGGGGTTAACAGTAATTCTACAGCCGAAGGATTGTATACGTCGCGCTGGCCGGTACCAGGTAAATATTATTTTGATCAAGCTAATGCCGAGCCAAACCTGAATCCGTCTTTACCGGCCGATTATTATCCATCGGGGTCGGCGAATGCACAGGCCAAATTCTTTTACATGCACCGCAAATTCGTTGGTGAAGGATTGGAATTTTTGCTCCGTCAGGATAACCCTGTAGATGAGCCGATCATCCGTTACGCCGATGTATTGTTGTTATGGGCCGAGGCTTTAGTAGAAAAAAATGATCTTAGCGGCGCTATGGGTAAAGTAAAACAAGTGAGAGACCGTGCGGGAGTTCCCACAATGGCATCTTCGTTTGCAAATCAAACTATAGCCCGTAATTATGTGCGTGATGAACGTCGTCGCGAATTGATGGGCGAAGGAGTAAACTTCCTTGACGAAATACGTTGGCGCACATTGAAAGAGACTAAATTCGATAAATTATATCCTCAGTTGGTATGGGGTGGAATTTCCAGTGGTGGCACATTATACCAATGGCCGGGTGACTATTGGTATACCTGGCCGGTACCTAAAACAGAATATCAAATGAATCCTAACCTGCAACGTACTCCTGGTTGGACATACTAAAACAGGTGAAGTAAATTAATAAGCGCCTAATCAGGTAATTTTGAAAAAGCCGCAAAGACAGGGAAAGCTTTGTGGCTTTTTCTTTTCAAATTATTGCATAATCCAAATTTTTATATTTACTTTGTTTTTCAAAGTAAATATTATGAATACAAATCTGGAAGATATAAAACATATCCGTTCGATGATGGAACGGTCTAGTAAGTTCCTGTCGCTAAGCGGTATGTCCGGGGTATCTGCCGGACTTTTTGCCCTTGCCGGCGCAGGAGCAGGGCATTTGATTCTGAAAAATGAATTTTCAATAACAGGAATCCTGTTATACGATTTCATTATATTGGCTGTTGCCATTCTTGTGTTAGCCGCTTCTGCCGGCTTCTTCTTTTGCCTGAAAAAAGCGAGGAAGAACGGCGCTAAACTATGGATGCCGGTTACACAACAAATAATCAAGGATTTTTCGATACCGATGATAGTCGGCGGGAGCTTTTGTGTGATCCTGATATATCAGCATGCTATCCGGATGGTAGCACCCTCGATGCTTATATTTTACGGTTTGGCGCTCATATATGCCGGATCGCGGACATACCGGGACATCAGGATACTTGGGGCATGTGAGATCTTGCTGGGCTTAACAGCCGGAATATTCATCTATAATGGATTGTTGTTTTGGTCTATTGGTTTTGGTGTTTTGCATATAGTGTATGGCATTGTAATTTATTACAAATATGACACGAAATCTGCTAAAAACGGTTGATTATGAAAGATATTATTTCAGGATTGAATAAAGTCTTTGATAGCCGTGTGCGGTTAGGGATTATGTCGATATTGATGGTAAATGACAGTGTGGATTTCAATACTATGAAAGAATTGCTGGAGGTAACCGATGGAAACTTAGCCAGTCATCTGAAAGCTCTCGAAAAGGAAGAAATCATAGAAGTTAAGAAGCAATTTGTCGGACGAAAACCAAACACATCCTATAAGGTAACTCCCCGTGGAGATGAACTATTCAAAAAGCATATTGATGCCCTTGAGAAATTAATTAATCCTTTATCGTAAATTTTTTTATTTATATACTTTGAAATTCAAAGAACTTTTAATATATTAATCATTATGAAAACAAAATTTGGTGTAAACACAGACATGATTCTTGTGAAAGTTATTGTTGTGGCGGTTCTGGTTGTAATTATGCTATTCCCTATTAATATGGTCAGGTCATTGATAGGAGAACGGGAAGACAGTCAAAAAGCCGTACAAAGTGAGATTAGTCAAAAAATAGGAGGTGTTCAGCGTGTTACGGGACCCGTATTGGTTTTGCCTTATCTGACGGAGGCAAATAAGATTAATTATTCTTATTATTTGCCTGACGATTTTCGTGTGGATGGAGATATTAATACAGAGGCAAGAAATCGGACTTTGTATAAATCACTTGTCTATCAGTCGGATTTGCATATAAAAGGCAGTTTTTCTCTTCCCGATTTTAATAAATTGGAAATAAAACAAGAACAAATTCAGTGGGAAAATGCCTTTATTTTATTGGGAATACCGTATCTACAGGGTATAAAAAATAAAATGGTATTCAATCTGAACGGGAAAGATTTTGATATACAGCCGGGAGTTAAGAGTAATACTGTTATCGATTCGGGGCTTACAGTCAATGTCCCTATCGAACCTTCTGTATCTAAATTTGATTTTGGATTCGATTTAGTCTTGAATGGGAGCGAGGGCTTATATATTACTCCTGTTGGCAAGGAAAATAAGATTCATTTGAAGTCACCGTGGGAAACTGTCTCTTTCTCAGGGGATTTTCTTCCGGGAGAGAAAACTATAACTAAAGAGGGATTTGATGCAAAGTGGGATATATTTGATTACAACCGTAATTATGTACCGATGTGGATAGGAAATAATGATACCTTGAAGCAGCCGTCTTTAGGAATAGAGTTCAAATACCCTGTAGATCAATATCAAATGACAATGCGATCTGTAAAATATGCTATTATATTCATCGTACTCACATTTGTTGTGTTTTTCTTAGTCGAACTGCTGAGCCGTAAGCGCATTCATCCGGTGCAGTATTTACTTGTCAGTTGTGCCCTCGTATTGTTTTATACCTTGTTACTGGCTATATCGGAGCATTTGGGCTTTGGACTTGCTTACCTTATCTCGGCATTTGCTACAGTAACTCTTATTGCATCTTATTCCACAACAATGTTTAAAAGTATAAAACAGGCCTGTATGATGGGCGGTTTCTTAACTATACTTTATGTATACCTATATATCATATTGCAGTTGGAAAACATGGCCCTGTTATTTGGCGCAGTCGGGTTATTTATAGCATTGGCTATAGTTATGTTTGTCCTGCGTAATGTCGA
>JAISES010000066.1 GCA_031263965.1 Prevotella sp.
ATCATTTTTGTGCCGGTAACATGGGTAGAGTTGATGTTTCCATAAATATCAGCTTCCAGGGCTGTATTGATGGCAATAACTCCCAGACGGCGGACGATACCCGGATTGTTCGAAAATTCAGAAGGGCGAAGAATAAGCTTTTCTTTGAAAAAACTAAGGTTCTTGTATATTTTTTCGATAACCGGATTGCTTACAGTCAGCGAACATCCGCTGGCAAAGCGGACACGGCCTTTTTCCATCAGTTCGATAACGGCGTCTTGTATAACTTCCGTGTAAATCTCAAAGTTAGGGATCGCTTTGCTGTCTCCCATAGCGGCAAGTACAGCATTGGCTATATTTCCTACACCCGATTGTACAGGCAGAAATTCTTTTGGCATACGTCCTTCAGCCATTTCCTTTTCGAGAAAATAAGCTACGTTTTCTCCAATCCTGGCTGTGATTTCGTCTACAGGCGCAAAACCGGAACCTTCGTTAGGAGTATTGGTTTCTACTACAACTATTTTATTCGGATTAATTTTTACACTATTTACTCCAATGCGGTCGCTTGCGTGATATATAGGAATAGGAATACGGAAAGGAGGATCTATAAATTCGGCAATGTCGTGCATTCCTTTCAGTTCTTTCGGATGCCAGCGATTCAATTCAACGATAACAAGTTTAGCCATTTTGGCGATTGTCGGCATAATACCTACACCACATGTTGGAATGATTTCCCCTTCTTCGGTCACATCGCAAGCTTCAATGACAGCAATATCTACACCGCCTAGAAATCCGTAACGGATTTCCTGAGCAAGTTGAGACAAGTGCATGTCGAAGTATTTAACTTCTCCGCTATTGATTGCATTACGCATGTCTTTACTCGATTGGTAAGGGGTACGGAATTTTACAGCATGCACGCGAGCCAAGTTTCCATCGATAGAGTCTCCGGTTGAGGCGCCTGTAAACATTCCGACTTTGAACGGATTACCTTTTGCATGTTCTTCTTCTGCGCGTTTTGCCAGTGCCGCTGGCACTACTTTAGGACATCCGGCAGCCGTAAAGCCGCTAAATCCTATATTGTCATTGTGATTGATAAGCGCTGCCGCCTCTTCGGCAGTCATAAATTTTAAAGCCATTGTTCTTTTTATCTAAAGTTTTTATTGATTCCAAATGCCTTTATTTTGCGGTGCAAAAGTACGAAATTATTATCTGTGGAACTATTTTTATCAATTAAAAAATAATTGTTGCCGCTTTTGGTTATTCTCTTATTCCCGGTTTGTTTATTTAAGAATTTAGTAATATATTTGTAGGGCAGAAATCGGAAGAGTTTTATGTAGCAGTGTGCAAAAAATTAAGAATAAGGAATCGCAGATTCCGCATAAGAAAATAGAACACATAAAATTAGAAGCTGTTTGAATTTTATAGCAAATATTTTTTATAGTTATTTTCAGATGGAGTTTGTTCTTTTTGCTTGCGGGTTTAGCGGGCTAAACCAAAAGGAAAAAGGGGAAAATACGCTGAAAAGAGCATAAAAAAAATTGCTGAGAAGTTTTTTTTTCAAATCCTATAATAATATTTTTCGATAAAATTCAAACAGTTTCTTAGATACGACTATAAATATTTTATAAAACTTAAGTATGAAAAAATTATTTATTCTTATTGCGGCAACAGGTATGCTATATAGCTGTGGCGGCAATACTCAAAAAACACAGGAAAAAACTACACCGGAGGCAGTCCAGGCTGGGGATGAACACAATGCTAAAAATTCATTGGACTATCGGGGTACGTATACCGCAGAAATGCCTACAGCCGGCGGCGCAGGAATGATGGTATCGATTACCTTGGAAGATAGTACTTATGTAAAAAAGACAGAATATATCGGCGAAAAAGGGATATTGGAAGACAAAGGTAAATATACATGGAATGCCGAAGGAAATACTGTTATTCTTGACGGGATAAAAGATGCGCCGAATCAGTATCTCGTGGGAGAAAATACCCTTACCCAACTGGATATGGAGGGTAAAAAGATAACAGGAGAATTAGCGGATCAGTATATCCTCAAAAAATAAACAACTTCTAATTAATTGATGTTACGCAAGACCGAAGAACAGTATTATTCCATATTATTTTATCGTTCTTTTTCCTGCGCGCAATCGAAGATTGCTTGCGTTCCTTTTGCCCCAAGCAGCAAAAGGAACCAAAAATGCTTTATGCGCCCGCTTTGACTTTCTCTTTCGCGTCATTGCGAGGGCTTACCCGAAGCAATCCAGTTGTATCTTTTCGGGCAGTCACAAAGGACTGCCCCTACCGCTAACCGCTCAATTGCCGGATGGCTTCGCCTTTCAGGCTCAGACAGGCATCCCGTTTTACGCCTTTTTCACCTGACGGGTTCCCTGCACGTAAAGCATACGACGCAGGGCTAAAGCACAACATCGCCTATCGCTTTTGTTGTTCTTGTCATGCGTCAGACTGACGGCCTTAGCGGATAGACGGGGTACCCACACAGCGAAGCGGGCGTTAAAAACAAAATTCTGTCTGAGCATCGTTAGATGCGAGTTTATTTTGTTTAGCCGGCAAGCTGGTTGTGG
>JAISES010000206.1 GCA_031263965.1 Prevotella sp.
GGCACACGTAACAAACTGAATCGATATGATGGAACCAATGTGAAAATATTTGATTGTAACGATCCTATCCTAGGGCGAAGCAATAATAATATTTCGGCATTGTATGCAATCCAATGCCCACTACATCTCTGCCTCCGTGGGAAGTAAAGGAGACCCGTTTATAAATATTGTTATTAAAAATATGACAATAGGAATAGCAACCGATGCATCGGGACATTAAAAAGAGGCTTTCCCCTGATGGAGGAAGCCTCTTTTTTTCGCATCTGTTTCTTACTTTTCTATCCTTATTCTTGCGTCCACTGCTGTTACCTTTTCTTCGTTGGCCAACAGAGGGTTAATATCCATTTCTTTTATTTCCGGTGCAAAGCGCAGCATGATAGACAACCGGACGATGATTTCGGTATACAATTTCTCATTTAGCCCTTTCTGCCCACGGGTTCCTTCTATTATTTTATATGCCTTCAACGATCGTACCATCGACGAAGCTTCCTGAAAACTGAGAGGCGCCAGCCCCGAAGCCACATCTTTTAATATCTCGACAAAGATACCGCCCAGTCCGCAAAGAACAATATGTCCGAATTTAGATTCATATTTTGCACCTATAAATAATTCTTTACCCGAAAGCATGGGCTGTATCATTACCGAGGTGGTATCAGGTATTTTCATCAGCCGGTCGAATGTATAAGCCAGATGTTCTTCCGACCGTATGTTCAGCACTACTCCTCCCACATCCGATTTGTGGATAGGGCCTACGCATTTCGCAACCACAGGATAACCCGTTTTGTTGCCGAAAGAGACTGCTTCATCCTTATTGGCAGTAACCATTTCTTCTACCTGGGGGATTCCGGCTGCATCGAATAATTGCCTGATCACATCACTGTCTATATATCCGTCGGGTGTTTTATCTATAATCGCCCGAATGCGGGGTATATCTACAGAAAGGTCTTCCATTTTGCCTACCGACGGAGGTGTCCACGATACTACTTTCGACAGGGCGTTTGCCAGAGCATATTCGTCCGTAAAGTTTACATGCCCTTGTTTTACAAACTCCTTCGTTTCTTTTGTTGCTGTAATTACCGACGGCAATATGGGATAGATAGGCAAGTGGCTCGACTTAATTTTTTGATCCAGCATCTTATACGCTTCGGCTACATTACTCACGCCCGGATTACCATATAATACGGCTATACCGTTTATTTCTTTAAAATGCTTTTCGCAAAAATCGATACAGATAGAGATGTGCTCTCCTGTCCCCGTCCCTATTATATCTATAGGGTTAGATACCGCTGCGCCCGGAAGCAACTGTTTTTTTAGCTCAGCGGCCAGATCTTTATTCATTTCCGGCACATCGATATTCCCTTTCGAGAGGGCATCTGTCAATATAACCGCAGGGCCTCCTGCCTGAGTGATGATGGCTAGATTGTGCCCTTTCAGTTCTTTAAGGGATAACACTGCGCCCACATTAGCCAGCTCTTCACGTGAATAGCAACGGATGATTCCGGCTTTTCGGAAAAGAGCCTCCACTGCCAGGTCGGAACTTGCAATTGCACCCGTATGCGACGAGGCGGCACGGCTACCCGAAGTAGAACTGCCCGATTTTATGGCGGCGATTTTACATCCTTTATTAATTAAAGATGCCGAGTGATGCAAGAACCGGTCGGGATCAGCGATCTTTTCCAGATACAATAACTTTATTTTCGGGCTCGATTCAGGATCAAATTCTTTATCCAGATATTCCAGTATATCTTCAACGCCTACTTGAGCCGAGTTGCCTATCGACCATGCCGAGTTGAACCGGAGCCCTATACTCATGGCCGACTCTATAATATATGTAATCGTCCCCCCCGAACTGGATATGATATCCACCCCCTGAGGGTCTAAATTGGGTATCGGGCGTGTGAAGATACTTTGATGAAACGTATTGAAAAATCCTGAGCAGTTAGGCCCTATCATCAAAACACCCATCCTGTTCACTGTTTCCAACAATTGTTTCTCCATTTCAGCGCCTTCTTCCGACTCTTCGCTGAATCCTGCCGAAAATACAATAAAGGCTTTTACCCCTTTTTCTTTTGCCATATACTCTATTGTATGCAGGCATTGGCCGGCCGGAATGGAAATGACAGCCAAATCCGTTTGAGGCATCTCCTCTATACTTTTGTATGCCTTTACACCTTGTATAGTTCCGCCCCGCGCATTGACAACATATAGTTCTTTATCGAAGGTTCCATTGATAAGATTATGCAAAACACTGCCTCCAGGTTTCAAAATGTTATCAGATGCACCGACAACTACGATGCTTTTGGGATTAATCAGCTCTTTATAGTTCATAAATAGGCTTTTTGGTGTTATTTTGTGTAAAAGTAGTTCTTTTTAGCAGATTGCAAAAATTCATATCTATAATATATAACATAAAATGATTTTTTTTCTAAAAAAGCCTTTGTTCAGGCGGTGTCTGAATTTTCTTTTTCTTCTTTTTTTCTATTTATGTTTTATAACATAATGTAGTATAGGATTATAGTTTCAGTCTTTGAGTTTTCGTTCAAAATATTTCAAAAAAACAGCGGTTAATATTTGGAGTGTAATAAAATGTTTTTTACTTTTGCACCCGCTTTGGTACCGGAGGGTATTGTGATAAAGCGGTTGGAATGGAGTCATGACATCAGGATCTTCCGCAATGGCAGGATGTATGAATGAGGTTTTCCATTTTCAGTTAAGGCAGAAAAAATAAGAGATCTTTGAAGGAAATGAAATAACAACATCAAGAGTGTAGTACAGATCAGTGATCAGTCAGCAGTGATCAGTCAGCAGAGAACAATGGTCAGTCAACAGTTTTTAACTGCTAACTGTATACTGTTAACTGCTAACTGTTGACTGTTCACTGAAAGAACAGGGG
>JAISES010000209.1 GCA_031263965.1 Prevotella sp.
TAGGCGCTTCCCGCAACGGGGATCATCGATGCAAATTCGGCGTAACACAGTCCTGCAAACAAGCAACCCAGTGCAGAGATAACAAACGAAATGGTAAGCGCAGGTCCTGCATAATTGGCTGCTACTGTCCCTGTGAGGACAAAAATTCCGGTGCCAATGATGGCTCCGATACCCAATGCGACAAGGTTTCCGGCACCGAGGGTTCTTTTTAGCCCGTCTTTTTCGCTACTTCCTGCTAAAGTATCTTCTATGCGTTTTTTTCTTAACAAAATGCTTTTCATAATCTGCTTTTGAATAACAAATGCAAATAAATGAATAATATTTGATTATTTTGATATATAAGAGGGGGAAATCGACGGAACAAAAAAGAGGATGCGCCACTTTTGACACATCCTCTCTTGAGAAACTGTTTGAATTTTATAGCAATTTTAAACAGCTTCCAACTGTTTATTTCAGGTTTAAAGCATTCCTTATTGCCGCAACGGAAGATGTAACGGGAGTAGTTGATTTACGTGATGCATAATCGAATTCAACGGATTTATCTCCACTGAATGATTTCCACTTTAACTTCAACTTCACTGTTTTACCTTCAGTATCGGGAAGTCTGTTTAAGTTAAATGCCACCAAGCCGTCTGCTTCACAGCCATATATATCGCCATATGCATTGTGACGGAATTCTACTTCATAAGGCTTAGCCGGATCGGTGCTTGCCAGTAAATTTACAAAATGAGCTTTATTGGCATCTCCGAATATAGTTCTGAGACGAAGTGTCAGATAACCGTCTTCGGCAATTGTTACCCAATCGTTTATAATCTCAACGGGGTCTGTCCCATATATTTCGTCATTCTTCGCCCCTAAATCCGGAGCAATCGCTTTGGTAAGGATGCTATCTATCCAATTGATATATACAGCTTTGCTATACCCTTCGCTGGATTTATCTACTTCTTTATAGTTGACCAGCGCCCTTACTTCCTTGCTACCAAAAGGGGAAGATGTTATATTTGTAGGCAGTAGCGTTGTTTTATCATCCAATTGCAGGAAAAATGTTTTTTCACCGGTTGGCTTCACAGTTACAAGCGCATTCGGGTATCTCAGATCCCAATCTGTGTCATCGTCATCCAAACAAGATTGGAAGGCCGAGGCAACACATATAACACTCACAGTCATTAATATAAATCTCAATGTTTTCATAATTTCAGTCGTTTTAATCTTCTATATATAAGATGAGGAAGCAATTAAAAAAGCTGCAAGGAAGAATGATAAAATATATGGATTGCTTCGCCGTTGAGGCTCGCAATGACAGGAGCGATTGAAATGAACGAAAACGAGGGTGTGTCAAAAGGCTTTTGACACACCCTCCCTTTCTGATTATTATGAATATACAGATTACATTTCAAGGTCTATATCAAACAGTTCGTGCCAAGGCAATCCTTGTTTGTTTAGTTCTTCCATAAACGGATCGGGATTAAACTCCTCAACATTGAATACCCCTGGTTTGCGCCACAAGCCTTTCATAAACATGATAGCGCCTGTTGTAGCCGGAACGCCTGTCGTATAACTCACGCCCTGCGCTCCTGTTTCTTTATAAGCTGCCTCGTGCGAACAGTTATTGTACACGTAGTACGTACGCTCTTTGCCATCCTTTACACCTTTGATACGGCACCCTATCGACGTTTCTCCTGTATAGTTTTCTCCAAGCCCGCCCGGATCGGGCAATACGGCTTTCAGGAATTGGATGGGAACGATTTCGACACCATTGTAGATAATAGGGTCGATACGGGACATTCCTATATTTTGTATCACCCGCAAATGTGTCAGATATTCCTGTCCGAAAGTCATCCAGAAACGGGCACGCTTCAATGTGGGAAAATTCTTCACCAACGATTCCAGTTCCTCGTGATAAATCACATACGATTCTTTCGCCCCCACATCCGGATAGTTGAGGGGTTTATGTATCGCGTGCGGCTCTGTTACTACCCACTGTCCGTTTTCCCAGTATTTTCCTTTCTGGGTAACCTCACGGATATTTATTTCGGGGTTGAAGTTTGTAGCAAATGCTTTTCCGTGATCACCTGCATTACAATCCACGATATCCAGATAGTGCATTTCATCGAAATGATGTTTTGCAGCATAAGCTGTAAACACGCTTGTTACTCCCGGATCGAATCCGCAACCCAATATGGCTGTCAGTCCCGCTTCTTTAAACCTGTCCCGATATGCCCACTGCCAACTGTATTCATATTTGGCTTCGTCTTTCGGTTCGTAGTTAGCCGTATCCAGATAGTTTACCCCGCAAGCCAGGCAAGCATCCATGATAGTAAGGTCTTGATATGGCAAAGCAACGTTGATAACCAGATCGGGCTTAAACGAATTGAAAAGTTTTTTAAGATCTTCGACATTGTCGGCATCCACTTGTGCTGTTTGTATCTTGTTCCCGCCTATCGCCTTAGCAATGGCATCACATTTCGATTTGGTACGGCTGGCCAGCATAATTCCGGTAAACACATCCATGTTTTGCGCCACTTTGTGAGCCACAACTGTGCCTACTCCTCCAGCCCCGATGATTAAGACTTTTCCCATTTTATTATCTCCTGATTAAGTAAAGTAAAAATTTTCCTGAAACAAAAATACGATTAAAATATGACAAAGAATAATCCTGATATTTTTTTAAGTGACTCTTAGCAATTTGCTACAGATAAATGATGAATTATCTCTTTTTCTATTGTATCTTTACTTAGTACTTTGTGCATAGGAAGCGTTGGTTATTTGTTCTTTAGCAATTACAAAATTAATGTTTCCCTGTTTTTTTAAAGTCAAACTGAATTCTATTATTAACACATTGAAAATTTAATTATGAAAACATCGCAGGAAGCAAGAGGAGTGGATGGTCTGCAATTATACTCTTTAAGGCTCGCAATTATAGAAAAAGCTCCTGTTTAGGAGCTTTTGTATTTGAATAATTTATGTACATTTGGTTTTCAATTAACAGACATTTGGTTTTCGCAATTATAATTATCAGTTGAAATTATAGTCTGAATTACTTAAAATACGAAAAGCCCGCAAATATTTTTATATTTTTGTGACTTTCCGTGTTCTATTTCGACTAACTGAATAGTATGTAAAACGACTGATGTAATTGAACTAAAATAATAATATAACCATGTTTTATATCGAAACACAGGATATCGTAAAACAGTATGGCAATCATACTGCCCTCAACGGTGTCAGTATACAGGTTCCCAAGGGCTGTATCTACGGCCTGTTAGGACCTAACGGAGCAGGGAAGTCGTCACTTATCCGCATTATAAACAGGATAACCGCACCCGATGAAGGGAAAGTATTTATGAACGGACGCGAATCCATTGCCGACGATATTTTCCAGATAGGTTATATGCCCGAAGAAAGGGGCTTGTATAAGAAAATGAAAGTGGGCGAACATATCATTTTCCTTGCGCGCCTGAGAGGCTTGCCGGCAGAAGAGGCCCGCAAAAAGGCTAATTACTGGCTGAAAAAATTCGACATACTTTCGTGGGAAAATAAAAAAGTCGAAGAGCTATCGAAGGGAATGCAACAGAAAATACAGTTCATAGCTACCGTAATACACGAGCCCGAATTGTATATCCTGGACGAGCCGTTCAGCGGATTCGACCCTGTGAATGCAGAGCTGTTGAAAAACGAATTGCTGGAACTGAAAGCAAAAGGCAAAACCATCATATTGTCTACCCACAACATGGAATCGGTAGAAGAGCTTTGCGACGAAATATCGCTGATAGACAAATCGAAAGTAGTTTTGCATGGCAATGTAAAAGAAATCCGTGCCCGGTACAGAAAGTATATTTTCAAACTACAGGTGGCGGGGGACGGATTCGAGATGGAATCCGGGCATTTTTCTATTCTGTCCCAATCGGTATCCAATAATAGTACGGACGTTCGCATACAACGTACCGATGAAGCTTCCAACTCAGCCCTGATACAAGAAGTGGCTAAGAAATACGAGGTGATCTCTTTTGAAGAAGAATTGCCGTCGATGAATGATATTTTTATACAAGTTGTATCTAAACCGAAGGAAAAATGAAT
>JAISES010000276.1 GCA_031263965.1 Prevotella sp.
CTGTAAGCTCGGCTGTAAGCTCGGCTGTAAGCTCGGTAAAAGTATCGAGAATACTAACGATTTCTTTTTGAATTTCAAGCGGTGGGATGGGAATTTGTATTTTCTCCATTTGGTGGCTCATTAATTTAGGATTTCCCATACCCGAATAAACATGTTTTTTAGCTTCAATGGAAAGCCAATAAAACAAAAATTTGTAATTCAATTCATTCGTATCAATTATCTTAATTAAACCACATACATTTGTAATCGAAAATTTGCCAGTTCTGTGAAAAACAGTACCAGCATTAGCTCCATCAGTTGTCCACGTAATAGCTTCTCCGTCACAATCAAAAGTTTTTATCTTTCCAATTTCTCCATTATAAGCTGTTTGAGAGCTATATACAGGATATGCACCCGCATTATCTGCTAAATATTCTTTCGACATTACACGACCACGACTTAACTCTGCTACTCTGCATTCTGTATATGCTAAAGGCTTCCAATGAATTTCAACGCCTTCTAACAATTTATCTAAATACCTCATGCCTCAATCTCCTTTATTATTTCATCAATATCAGCACGAAGTGCATTTATCCTCTCCACAGTTTTTGAAATCTCGGCATTTAACTTAACAATATCAACAACTTCACGATTATCCTTAGCTTCCACATAAGAACTTACAGATAGGTTATAATCATTTTCAGCAATTTTATTGTTGTCTATAGATTTTGCTATATGTTCAACATCTTCTTTGCTGTCAAAGATTTTCATAATCCGCTCAATATGTTTGTCTTCAAGCACATTGTTATTAGTTACTTTTTTGAAGAAATCCTCACCGCTTGCGTCTATAAATTGCGTTTTGTTATTGGTCTTATGTTTTGAAAGAACCAGAATATTTACAGCTATGGAAGTTCCGTAGAATAAGTTTGGAGCTAAAGAAATTACGGTCTCTACCGCGTTATTATCTACCAAGTACTTTCTAATCTTCTGTTCTGCACCACCACGGTAAAAGATGCCTGGGAAACAAACAATAGCCGCTCGTCCTTTGCCGGATAGGTAACTAAGAGAATGCAGTACAAAAGCAAAATCGGCTTTCGATTTGGGAGCAAGCACACCGGCAGGCGCAAAACGATCGTCGTTTATAAGAGTGGGGTCATCGGCTCCAATCCAGTTTACCGAGTAAGGAGGATTTGAAACAATGGCATCAAAAGGTTTTTCATCGCCAAAGTGGGGATCTGTAAGCGTATTCCCAAGCGCGATATTAAACTTGTCGTAGTTAATGTTGTGCAAAAACATATTCATACGGGCAAGGTTGTATGTGGTGTGGTTTATTTCCTGGCCAAAGAATCCTTCTTCAATAATATGATTATCAAAGTGTTTTTTTGCTTGCAAAAGTAAGGAGCCCGAACCGGCAGCAGGGTCATAAATCTTATTTACGGTTGTCTGCTTATGCATGGCAAGCTGTGCAATGAGCTTGGAAACGTGCTGTGGCGTAAAAAACTCACCTCCAGACTTTCCTGCGTTAGCGGCATAATTAGAGATAAGAAATTCATAGGCATCGCCAAAGAGGTCTATCTGGTTATCTTCAAAATTTCCAAAATTCAGCTCTTCCACACCTTTCAATACGGCTGCCAAACGACTGTTTTTGTTTTCAACGGTATTGCCAAGTCGTGTACTGGTAGTGTCAAAATCGGCAAACAACCCTTTTATATCTTGTTCGGATGGATAACCATTTGCAGAACTCTCAATAGCATCGAAAATAGCTTTTAAGTCTGTATTAAGATTGGTGTTGGTATTGGCGGTTTTGGCTATATTTACGAAGAGTTGGCTCGGATAGATAAAATACCCTTTAGTCTTGACAGCATCATCTTTTATTTCCGGTGTTATTACATCATCGGGTAAGTTTGCATAGTCAATACTATCATCACCGCCTTCAATATAATTAGTGAAATTTTCACTAATAAAGCGATAGAATAGTGTCCCTAATACAAACTGTTTAAAATCCCAGCCATCAACAGCCCCACGTACTTCGTTGGCTATTTTCCATATTTTAGCTTGCAAATCAGCTCTTTGTTGTATGCTTGTCATTTTATATTTGTTTATAAACCGTTTGATTTTACTTTTCTTTTATCTCTTTGCCAGACATTTATTGTTATAGATATCTGACCCACAAAGGTAATGTTTTTAAAGCAATTATTGGCTTTTTGCTAACATTTCTCCTTTTCACAACTGTTATACGCTCATCATAAAAAAGAATAAATGAAGCAAAGCTTTTGCGGAAATACGCTTTGAGGGACTCAAAGGAAGATTTCCGCTAAAACCGGAAGTTTAGCCTTGTTGTTTTATTGCTGCTCTATATCCTTGTATCACTCTATTTCTTCCGTTTCAAATTCTCAGCCTCCTGTCTCAATCGTTCCGCTTCCTGCTCTTTCAGTCTGGCTTTCTCCAAACGTTTGGCTTCTTCAAGAACAGCTTTTTCATGTTTCTCTACTTCTTTGCGGATGGGCTTTACTTTATCACGGTTGTTTTCAAAAATATCTTCAAGTAGTTCTATCTCCCGAGGAGTCGTTTCTCCTTGCATTTTTATATATCTATACTTCAGATCGTTATCCGCACAAGAACTGATTTCTTTTCGTTGATAGAAAATAGTGCATAGGCAGAGTATAGTTACAATACACGATCCCATTACACCTACGAAAACCTTACTGGAATCAAGGCTGAAAATATGTCGATGTTCTGTTTTCACAGGCTTACGGACTTCTTCGATCGTCTTATCCAACTTATCGGTAAGCTCGTTTATCACGGAAAAATCCGATAGTTCTATTTTGGGTTGAACTTCCGGCTGAGCAACTGTTTGCTTATTCTCGTTTCCTTTCTTTACAAGCTCTTTGATTTCTTCAAAAAGCGTATAGACTTCATTAATATCAATGTGTTTCATCTTTTTTTGTTATTTAATTAGTTAATAATCTATTACATTTGTCTCCCGTACTTCCGTTTCGGCTTCTTCTTCAATCGTTGCTGGCGAAGGTATTCTGCCTGATCTTCATCGTATCCGCTATTCGGTTGAATGTAAAACAAGCCTCCCAAAGCAGAGGCGACTGAGTCTATCGTTGCTCCGGTAGAAGTATTTGTCGTATGAGATTGAGACCGGCGTTGTTCTATCCGACAACTATTTGTATTCTGGTTTAACTGATAGTCAATTTTCGAATAACTAAACATCTTATCCACTTTAGAGCCGTTGTACAAATAACCGTTCTTTTGAAATCTCACGCCCTGTATCTCATCGGAATTGCCTTTTGTTTTGAGCTCGGTTTCTATTCCGGCTCTTTGCAATTCCGTTACGAGTTGTTTCCAGTTCTTACACTTTGGCACCAATATATTTAGCGTATTGTATATCTCATACTTGGTTTTATCCGGTTCTTTCAATCGGTGTTCTTTTACATTTTCTTTACCCGAAGAGAAGTATAGTCCATGTTTCTCGGTCAGCTCCTTGCATATTTTCTCACTTCGGAAGCGGTCATTACTATCAGTAATAGCCTTTCCGTAATTACCCACACGGTTAAAAACGATATGAACATGAGGATGTTCCTTGTCGAAGTGTCGGGCGACTATATACTGGGTATCTGTTATCCCCATCCGTTTCATATACTCCCGGGCTATTTGTCCCATTAGCCGGTTCGACAGCTTCTCCTTGTCCTGTGCTGAGAAATCCAATGAGATATGACAGACCGGTTTGGAAACCCTGCTGTTTAGGCTTGCCTGTGTAACAAAACTTTGTATAATGGAAGTTTTGCTTTTCATGCGGAGTCCGTCAAAGTCAACTATCTGTGTATCCTTCTGCTTGTCCAAGATGTAATTGATTACTCCTTTAAACGCTTTACCCTTTACTATTTTTGCCATCATCTTCAATCATTTCAATAATGTTATCAATCTTATCTGCCAGATAGAGGTATTCACTTCTCGCATTTATATATCCTTCGGCATTTGCTCTCCTCGTAATCTGATTCAGATTGTTTCCCATACCTGATAGTTTTCGGATATAGTCATTCAATTCGGGAGTTAATCGCGGATGGATTACACTCTCCGATATACTCTGCCGGACGTATTCACTTCGACTGATACCTGCCGAGTTGGCTTTCGCTTTTAACGAAAAATATTCGCGGGTATCCATTTTTACACAGACTTTATAGCTGCGTTTTTCGCCTTTCTTTTTTGTGGGGCGACCACTCTTTTTTATAGATTTCTTATCTTCCATTTTAGTTTGTTTTTACTGATGAGACCAGCGGGATTCCCTCCCACTTTGGGGGAACAAGTGGGTTTTGGTCTTACCAAAACATAAACTTGCTCCGCTAAAAATTGCAGATTTTCCATTAGAGCTTAAATCCTGTCTTCTTAGGAGGATTTATCTTGTTTCTTGAAGAATTATCAATGACTAAACCAAATCCTTCAATCAGTTTTTTCAAGGTGGGATTGCGTTTAATCATGGCTTGTAAAATTGCCGTTGGCTGTTTCGCCTCAAGCAGAAAATCGGCGATGTCATAACCTTCATCTCGTTGCTCCAGCGTTGCTCGTTTTTCAAGAAAATCGAAAATTTCTCCATCAATGCCCATGCTTTTAATCTTACCAGATTTCACTTGCCAATCGTCCCACGCTCCCAAATCGGGAAACAATATGACCTTTCTATTTTTAAGAATATGTAGATTGTCATCCCTAAAGCAACCATGTTTTCCTCCGGTAGCGATCCATTGGAATTGGGGCATATAGAAAGAAGCTATCAAGGCCGTCTTCTCACTTTCCACAATTGCCACCGGTAGATCTGTTTTAATCGGAAGTAGGTGTTCTCCGAAGAAGCATTGTTTGAGATTGAAGTCCTCTTGTTTAAGTAATGAGTGCGCCCATGTGATATGATTGTAGAGTTGCTTCACTCGTTTTCCTGTTTCCGGATCATACAACATTACCTTTCCGGTGCGGACTCTTCCGTTTATATCCGTTTGCCAGAAAACTGTTGCTCCTTCCCAATGTTTAGCCGAGCCAACCTTATATCTCTTGAAAAGAGCCAAAGAGGCTTCTTCGCCAAACTGATTTGCCAAGTATTGGAATAACTTGTTCGCCTGATAATGACCAAGTGAAGAATTGACCAAGCCGGTATCTATATAGCTTGTCTCTTTTTCTTTCACGGGAGAAGAGTTTCTGTTTACCGGAGAGTAATCGGAGGAAAAAGATTCTCTTCTCTCCGGGTTCTCTTCAAAATATTGTTTGGGAGTAAAATGGTATCCGCATTTCTCCTCCCGGTCGCATCGCCCGACATGATTCGGAAAAGATGTTTTATTTTCGAAATCAATGTAGCGAGAGAAACAACGTTTATGTTCGCAAGCCGGGCAAGTATGCCGGGTCGCAATGCCTTTATAAGGTTCTAATATGTATCTATAACTATTCATTCCTTTGAATTTTGTACACTTTCCGCATTCTTCGTGAAATGGTTGCTGTAAATCAATTGGTCGAACGAATCTAAAATGTATTTTCATCGGCTCAACTTCACATTTTCAAGACAACTCACTACTGAAAGAGCGGAAAAGTATGGTTGATGATAAATTTTTATATACTTGAATATCTATCACTTATCGCCGATAATGCGTAAAGTGTAGGAAATGTATCAAAGCAACTTCCTGTATCGTCCATGCTTATAGTTGTCAAGTAGGTTGTCTTTGAAATCACTTAGTATCCGCTTGAAGCTATCCGCTGAAATAGAGAATCCGGCAGCGACCTGTATGCCTTCTGCCGTTGAGAAATCAGGAGGAAGAGCATTGTATAGTCGTTGCTTGTCCGTAGGGAGTTGTTCCAAACTGGCAGAACATCCAATAATCTGTTGAACCTTTCGTGCCGTATGCTGGTAGTACTTCACGAGTTTAATAGCTCCTTCCA
This sequence comes from Prevotella sp., assembly GCA_031263965.1. Taxonomy (GTDB): domain Bacteria; phylum Bacteroidota; class Bacteroidia; order Bacteroidales; family Dysgonomonadaceae; genus Dysgonomonas. The sequence goes on from JAISES010000276.1 coordinate 5,902, forward strand.
CGCTAACCATATCAATAGAGTTTTTCTCGGCTTCACCACAGAGCCAACGGGCTATTTGTAGTATCAGACAAAAACGAATGGCATAGATTTCCAGTTTGCTGTATATGCCCATTAGCGTTTCATTGATTTCTTCATTGCATTGGTCGGTATTCTCTCGTTGCCAATCATACAATCGTTTCTTTGCATCCTCTTGAAAACACAACTCAACAGGAATTATATCTCCATTGTCATCGATTACAAATTCAAGGTCGATTAATTTCTGCATCAGATTATTCCAAGTAGGAATCACATGCCGGGATAGCTGGCGATCGTTCCAGTATTGCTTTTCCAAATTGTTCGGCAATATAAATAGGATACGATCCAGAAAGCCGTTTTGGTTACGTTCCCCTTTAGCCAGTTCTTTCAGAATACCGTGTTGAATAGTGCCAATTACTCCAATGAAAGAATGTTTGACCGATACCGAGTTCTTGTTTCCACGCCGATCTAAAATAATCGGCTTCCCATTATAGAGTGATAACCAGAACTGTTCTTCCGAACCCTTTGTATAGCGATTGAAGTTCTTGAACCAAGAAGCTAATTCATCTGTATATAGACAGATGCCCCGCTTGTTATTCTCGTGGATAAATGCCAAACATTCCGGCGTAATGTCCGAAACCACAAACTTCTTTAGAATTGGTTCCGCTGGAATTTCGCCGATACCTTGCTCCTCCCGCTCTTTTTTGCTGAGAGAAAATAAGCCTTCGTATTCCTTAAACTCCTTTTTAAACTTGACGGCGTTTTTCGTGTCGTGTTCAAACAAGGGATGAAAGGCGAAACTAAGCGGATGGCTCTTGTTTACTCCCGGACGACCAATCAATGCGGTATAAAGAATGGCACGTTCCGTCCAACCTTCTTTCAGTTTCACTACATGGGTGTTGCCAATGCCCACCGATAATACAAAACAGAGCGATGCTGCGATATAATCAATGGGATAGTTGAGGCAATCGCCGGTGGCGTAAATAATATCCTGAATCTGGTGTGGAAATACTTGAACAGGATAGTTCGAGCCGTACATCTTTCCTTTATAATGCAGGGCTTCGTGGATGATGCCTTCGGCGGTAATTTTGTTTTCCATAATCATAGAATTAAAAATTACGATGCGAAGGTCTGCGACGAATCCCCTGATTGACGCGAGCTTCAACTTCTTCTTTCAGTTCTTCAACGGTTTTCTTCTTGCCTCTAGCAATCCACTCCATCAATTCATCTTCAAAGAAGAATAGTTTCTTCCCACGTTTATAACAAGGAATAAGCCCTTTTCTCACTAAAGCGTAAACGGTTGGTTTGGCTTTCATAATCAACCGGCACGCTTCTTCAATCTCTATCGGAACTCGTTTCTCTGTTGGTTGACTTTGCTTCGTTACCACCAAGTCTTTGAGTTCTGATACCTCTTTAATAAGATAAGCAACCGCCTCGGGCAACTTATCGAAAGTAATGTCATCTCTGCACATAAATTATTTATTTTAATTAATTCGGTGCAAATAAAAATGGTGTTTCAACGGTGACAGTCACCACCAGAGAAACACCATGAAAACATTTTGAAATGATGATTATTGCTGATTATATATCAATTTCTCGAATTCTACTTCTTATATATTTATTGTATCAATTGTTTTGTCTCTTTTCCTTTAATAAGATTCTTTATTGTAGAAGAATTATATGTATCATAGAATGAGATACGTATGAGTTGGGTATTACTTATTATTGATGCTATGTCTTTTATGAAATCATAAAAAGCTCTTTGTTTGAATTTGGAAGAACCATTTCCTTCAAAAAACCATTCGTTGAGCTAACTCCAAACTGTTTCTCAGTAGAAGTGTTTTTCCAATAGTTGCCATGTGTACAACATAATTCTTCATATTTATCACAGAATAATTTATAATTTTCAATGTCAAAGAGGTTATATTCTGTGTAAAATTGAGAATTTAATGTAGTTTTTCGGTATCGATTAAAATGATTTTCTTCATCTAATTCTATAATAAAGTCCGATAAATTAATGTCATATTTACCTCTATTAGTGGGAGGGATTATTAAAACGCCTCCTATTTTCTCATATATATCGTTTATTTCCTTTTTGTATCTACTATTTAAAATATCAGAAGAACTTGGTCTTGAATGACTGTCAAAGCCGCATTCTTTATGGCATATTTCTGCAAGAAAATTTTCCTTTTCCCCATAAGGTTATATTTGTTCTTTAATCTGGATAATACTTTTGGGTTCAAATATCTTTAGCTTCTTTTTGATCGTTTTTAATTCTACCTCTTTTAGTTTGTCGTAAAAGACAGTCTTTATGAATCGAGCGGCTTTCCATTGGTCGCCTACATTAAAATGATTCCAGATATTCCATCCGAAATGGCAAATATCAGTAGTCGTGAGTTCCTTTACTTTTATTGGCTGAATGGTTATCTCCTCAAAAGACGTTCCCTCCGAGTACATCTTTACATAGTCACATAACAGACTCATATCAGCATCGGAAATATATGGAGCAAACATCTTTTGAGTGTAATGGATTGCAATATCCAGCTTTTCGGCTTTCTGTTGATTTATCTGTTCTTGTTTTTCGGAACGTATTTCTTCCAATGATAGAGGTTTGATTGTTTCCGGTTGTTCCGGCTTTACGTTTTTTCGTTTCGAAAAGAAGATTTCAGTAGTCTTACCCAATAGACCTTGAATAACAACCGTCAAAACACAATAGGTTAATACACCAAGTCCGGTAATAAGCCAAAAGATAGTGTTTGCCGAAAACGCATCAACTCCTTTCGCCACTACTGTAGTTCTAACAATCAATCCAATAGCAGCGCAAACGAGGGCAACTGATAGGTAGATGATGATGTATTCATAATATTTATTTTTCATCCTTATTTTTTAATTATCCGAAGTCAATTATGGGGTTTGGAAACCCACAAATTTATGACAGCATCGCTGACACAAATTATGGCGGTATTGCCACCACAATTTGGATCGATTATTAATTGTTTCTATTTATCAGATTAACAACTACTTTCACCATAACGTCTTTCTCTTCTGTTCGGCTTTCAGCAATCATAAGAGTAAGTGCAACCAGTGTATTATTCTCAATAAGTTTAGTTCTATCTGCCCTATAGAGGATACCATTTTT
>JAISES010000460.1 GCA_031263965.1 Prevotella sp.
AGTCCATGCTTCTTACCAGGACATTGCAAAACTTAAAACCATAAAGTTCCTGTTCACTGCGCACACGCAACACTTCTACAATCTCTCCGTTAGCCAGAAAATCTATTCCTTCTATTTTCCCCCGCTGGCGCGGACATTTGTCCGTGTCTTGCTCGAAGAGCAATCCTTTTTTGCTGCGCAACACACAGACTACAAGTCTGCGCGAGCGGGGAAACAGTCAACAGTCAGTAGGGTTTTTGATAGTTTCGTCATTGCGAGCGTAGCGAAGCAATCTAGTTGTATGTATCCTGGATTGCTTCGCTACGCTCGCAATGACGTGGTGACAATTAGAAAACCGGATTGCTTCGGGACAAGCCCTCGCAACGACGGGGAAGCGATTTTCACACGCCCGATTTTCCTTTTTTCATTAAACTTATTGTACTTTTGGCAGTCTATTTAGAAATACCAATTAATCTGAAAAAATATGACTCCGATCAAACTTCTGAAAAAAACGGCACTGGCAGCTTTACTCTCCTTCGTTCTGGTATCCTGTGCTACTGTGCAAAGTGGTATGCAAGGCGTACAACTGGGTATGAACAGGCAGGAAGTGGTGAAGAAACTCGGCAACGATTTTCAAGTAGTGTCGATGGTGCAAACCGACAAGGGCGGCCTCGAAATATTGCGTTTTTCCAATTATACGCTAGAAGCAGGTATTACCGGATATTATATACTTCATTTTCTTGACGGTAAACTGGTAGAGTCGCATTATGAGGATATAAATATGCGCCCGGGCCGCCCTAACCGCCCTGCCCGTCCACGATAGGCGACTTATTGGCCGGCTGCCGGAGATAATTGCTCTGCTATGTCCAAATCATTTATTATCAAGGGATGATATCCGTTGTTGATAGTAAATATACTCAAAGTGTCGACTATCTTGCGGCGAAGCTGGTGTATCACCGTCTGGTTGTAAAGCACAAAAGAGTTAATGATCTCGTTTGCGTTGCCCGACAGGTTGCCCGATCCGGATAGTCCGGCAAGAGTTGGCGAGGTCAGGCGGTGAGCCGATATAATCTTCTGGAAGATAATCTCGTCCACATTGTTGTACAGGTCGGCATTGTTGCTGGCGGTGTACGATGTTACCACAGGTTTTACTTCCTGGCTCTCGCCCCAAAGCACAACGATGCTGTTGGCTCCGTTGGCTCCGGCATAGCTGTTTTCTATATCGCGCTGAAACTGCTCTTTCTGTTCCTGTGACGGATTGCTCGGCATGGTAATGATGGTAGACGGCACAAAGCCGTTGTTGATAGAGTTGCGGTAGAATTTGCCCAAAAGCCCGTCGGCCTCGATGTAATTGAGCGCCGAATAGTATTGTGGCACAGGATAATAGTCGAGGCTTGGCTCGTAGTCTTTGTAATAGTAAAGGTAGGGAACGCCCTTCTGCACTTCCTCGCTGCCGTAAGCCCTGATTTCTACGGGAGCGTATTTGCCGTAAGTCTTTTTCCAGTCGTTGGAAAGGAAGAAGCTGAGGTTTACGCCGTATTCATTCACTTGTCCTACACGCACTTTGCTAAAGTCGGTGTGATAGAGGCTTGTAGTCTTGCCGTTTTCGTTGAGGATCACCTGAAAGCAAAATCCCCCGAAGGTGGCATAGTCTTTTGCCACTTTCTCTACCATTGCGTCCCAGTCATCGTTGGGATTGGGCTGTCCGTAATATTCACCGTCTTTTACGCCTGCCCCGCAGATGTAAGTAACTTTGTTGTCGATAACGGCTTTGTTGATTGCCGATTCGTTGTTCAACTCTATGATGTGTTGAGGCAACAGGTTGTCGCGGTCGTAATTGACCCACCCCTTTGTATTGCGCGTAAAAGTAGGATAGCTTTTTACCGATTCGGAGAGTTTGATAACGGCATATCCGGCTTCCCGTTTGTTAATTTCTTTGTCCATGCTTCTATGATGTTTATAAATTACATCTTATAGATAATTTGAAAATTAAGAATTAAAAATTAAAGGGGAAGAGTTGAGCACATGACAAAAATTCGTAACAACATGTTTATAATAATGTTGTTACGAATTTTAGTCATGTGCTTATGAGAAAATCACTTAAAAACAATAGGGTGTGTCAAAAGTAATTTTCACTTTCTTTTTGTCATGTTGAACGGAGTGAAACATCCCGTGTCCGGAGAGTCGAGATTCTTCATTGCATTCAGAATGACAAAGAGGGTAACACTTTGATAGTGTAGTTTTACTTTTGATACAGCCTCATTTATATCAAAATAATTTTTACCGTATCCTGTCTAATGATTTTACTAAGTTCTCGTCTTTTTTAATTCTCAATATAGCTAAAACATTAAATATTAAAGCTATTACAGGTAAAACCAACCCAAATTGAAGAGAAGAAAACGTTAGTTCATATTTTGCGGTATAAGTATCGAAATACACGTAAAAAGTTAGATAAAAAAACAAAATCAACAGCAAAGTCAAAATACCGGCTTTCATCTGCAATTTTCTCTTTTTATATAAGAATATATTGACCAATGCGGATAAAGCGCTCAGTCCTGCAAAAAATACGACACCCCATGTAGGATATTGCACACCAAACAGTTGCCCAATCCCTAAGGAGGAATATATATATATAAATTTACCGCCTCCTGCCAATTCCAATAAAGGGCAAAAGACTGTTGCAGCCATCAATAAGGCTGCAAGAAGTAAATATACCGACTGAATCCGTTGTATCATTAAAAGTTATCTTTATCCTTATTTGGATTTCTATAATACAGCTTACCCTCGGCATACTCTTGCGCTGCAATCAGGGTCGCTTTGGGCAACTTCTCGTAATAACGGGATATTTCTATCTGCTCTCTGTTTTCAAATACTTCTTCCAGATTATCATTATATGAGGCAAACTCCTGCAATTTTTTATCCAAATCCTGCTTCATTTCTACAGCAATCTGGTTAGCGCGTTTACCAATAATTCTTACAGTCTCGTATACATTGCCCGTTTCTTCCGAAAGGCTCATCATATCTCTTGTAACGGTATTGCTTGCCGCACTTGATTTTCTATAATCCATAGTTTTTATATATAATTTGATTATTTTTTCAATTCTTGCTTTACAGCTTCATTTGTGGCATCATCTATTTCCTGGCCCAATTCTTTCAAAGCCTTACGGTAATATCCTTCCGATTCTTTTGTGTATTTACCGTTTGGAAACATATTCTTATAGTTGAAATGCTCATCGATCAACTCTCTATAACGATCCGGCTTTTTCAAATCGACACTATAGACAGCCGATTCAAATTTAGATCTTACTATCAATATCTGAAACTCTTCTGTAAACTCGGAAAACGGATAGCTTTTAAGAGCTTCTTTAGCAGTCACTATACACGATTCATAATAGTTGTCTCTATTGTAAAGCCCCAGATTAAAGTATAGGCGGGCAGCTAAAAATTCTTTATACGCGAGTTTTTCCTGCAATTTGAACATCAGATCCTGAGCGTCCGGCGCTTTAGCACTTTGAGGAAAAGACTCCAGAAACGTCTGGAATTGCTGAATGCTTTTTATTGTATTGGTCTGATCCAGACGCGCATCGGGCGAATCAAGATACAGGCCGTATGCCGCATTGTAACGTGCCAACTCGGCATAATCACCTTTGGGGTATTTATTATAGTATCTGGCATAATACTGTGTTGCCGTAGTATAATCTTTATCGTAGAAATAGGATTGGGCAAGAAGATATAATATTTCTTGTTCTTTACTTGATCCTGTATACGCCGAAAGAATCTCATCCAGCAATGTTATTGATCTACCGTACTTCTTTTCATCAAAATATTTTTTTGCATACGTATATTTCAATTCGGCATCGCGGCTTTTCAATATTTTATTATACTCCCCGCATGAAGCTAACGACATAGCTAATAATAAGGCGCACAGAATTTTGATTCTCATCCTATATAAAAATTAGTTTGCAAATTTACACAAAGCTTTTATAATTTAAAAATAAACTTTTACAATTATATTTTTTTGAGATTTTCAGCCAAGCATCGCGACAACACGCTTTATGCCTGCTATAAGCCGGTCTACCTCTTTTTTTGTATTGTAGAATGCAATAGATACTCTTACTGTGCCTTCTATACCGAGTTCTTCCATCAGTGGTTGTGCGCAATGATGCCCTGTGCGGACTGCAATTCCCATTTTATCCAAAAGCATTCCCATATCGTAGTGATGAATGTTTCCAACCAGGAAGGATATAACACTGCATTTTTTTTCTGAAGTTCCAAATATGCGGATACCCCCGATTTTAGCCAATTCACCGGAACAATATTGTAATAACTCATCTTCATATGATTTTATTGAGTCAATACCAATATCTTTTATATAATTTAATGCTTTGGCAAGTGCAATCACATCCGGATAGTTTGGAGTCCCGGCCTCAAACTTATACGGCAGCTCATTAAATGTAGTTCCCTTGAATGAAACATGCCCGATCATTTCTCCTCCTCCCTGATACGGAGGCATCTGATCCAGCCATTTTTCTTTACCGTACAACACTCCTACTCCATTAGGCCCGTACACTTTATGTCCCGAAAAAACGAGGAAGTCACAATCGAGCTTCTGCACATCAAGCGCCATATGCTGTACCGATTGTGCGGCATCGATTAAGACAGGAATATTGTAACTGTGAGCTATTTCAATAATTTCCTCTATCGGATTGACTGTACCGAGCACATTCGACACATGAGTTACAGAAATCAGCCGGGTGTCGGACGAAATGAGTTTTTTCATTTCATCCAATATCAACTCTCCTTTTTCGTTTATCGGAATAACTTTGAGCTTTATACCCATGATAGTCTCCTGAAGCTGCCACGACACAATATTGGCATGGTGTTCCATAGCCGAAATAATAATTTCATCGCCTTCTTTACAGAATTGCCGGCAAAAGCTATGCGCTACAAGATTGATCGATTCGGTAGTGCCTTTAGTGAAAATT
>JAISES010000289.1 GCA_031263965.1 Prevotella sp.
TAATTTTAGAAACGTAAATAAACATTAAGGTAATAAGTTGTACCGTACATATAATAATATTTCGAATCGAAACGGCTATAATGTGTATTGTACTCTCCGTTATCACTCATCTTGCTGAATCGCATCTGTTCATAACCTCCTGTTTTAATTGATTTGCTGTTGAGAATATTGCGAACATCGAGGTTAGCGCCCAGGAATAAGCCGTGAGGAAGCCTCCACGATTTACCTACGCTGGCATTGAATACAAATGCCTGTTTAAATCTTTCCTGATGAGCCATATCCTGTATCTTATCTTCTTTAGACATCCAGTCCGGAGTACCTTCAGAATCGCTTTCAAGGCCCTGCATCGCATTATCCGTCCGATACATCGGGTTCATACTCAAATACATGGCATCGAAGAAGTTGCCGTCTATGCTTGCATATATATTATTGGGGCCGCGGTAGTTCAAGCCAATGCTCGCTGCGGTTTGCGGCGTACCTGCTATTTTCATATCTTTCCAGCGTACACGTTCATTGTTCAATATGACCTCTGCACTATTGTCCCGGGTCTGCGTTACATACGGATTAGAATTATATTTATAATATCCATAGCTAAATACTCCTACTGCCGTAAGACTTTGGGTAACCGGCACAGATAAGCCGAACTCCAGGCCTGTATACAATTCGTCGATACCACTCATCGAGAAGTTTGTAAAAGTACCGCTCAAATCATCGTAAAAATTGATAACATTCGTTTTATCCCTGATATCGGTATAAAAACCGCTTAACCGCATTTTGACAGAAGGCAGACGCAGTTCATAATTCAAGTCAACACTTGTTGTTTTCTCTGTACTGAGATCCGAAACATACTCATTTCTCGTACGAGGCGATACAAAGGCGTTTTTGAACTGGGGCGCATCCTGTATTCTGGCAAAGTCGGCATATACCATCTGCGAACCGGATATCCTGTAATTGATTCCGGCTTTGGCTGTATAGGTCCAGAATCCTTTTTTATCGGAACTTCCTTCCGAGTTATCAGGGAACAATCCTTTTTTATAGAGGCCTTCCCTCCACATGCGGGTAAATCCTGTTTCGCCCCCCAGGTCTATTTCAAAATTGGCGAATGCCAGTTTGTATGACAGCCAGGTACTTTGGCTTTGCACGTGTCCATAATAATCATAACCATATTTATCACCTTCTCCTACAAGACGGTTTGGCGTATTCATATTGCTTTGTATAACGGGTATATCGCCCTGGTCGCGTTCTACGTATTTATCTATATCCAGATAATAGTCTCCACCCAACAGATCCTTTATCGTAGTAAAGTGCTCTGTACGGTTTATATTCATATTGAGTCCTCCCCTCAGCGTACTATTGGTTGCCAGTACCTGCTTGAAGTTTATTGCCGCCCTGAAATCCCGCTGATCGGTACGGCGATCCTGCAATACTATTTCCGAACGCTGTTTTCCACTTGGGTCTACTCCATTATAGTATTGCGTCCCGTCATTTTCGAAGAAACTGTTTTTATTGGAATGATACATTTTATCCCAATCTATTTGGCGGATATTCCAGTCTGATTTCCAGCCTTCAGTGGCGAGCGCCGCTTTGTACGGATCATAATAACTTCCGGGGCGCAGGAAATAACTCGGCAAATTACGATAATAATCCGGACGGGGGTCTTGTCCGCCATGCCAGTCTAATGACGAATATCCGTTCTTTCCAAAACGGAAAGAAAAGGCTGATGATAAATTAAATCCGGCATTCGGCTCATAGTTATAGTTGAGGGTAATTACCGGCTCGTGATTGTCCCTGATACGCGCATTGCGTTCTTTTCCGTTCTGGTAACCCCAGTTCGGATTATATGTATTGCTGCCTACCAGATCGTAAACCTCCTGTGTAGAAGCTCCCTGAACAGCTCTTTCACCCGGTGTTCCCAGCACTGTCAACGCTATGTTCTGGGAACCGGCAAATTTCTTTTCTACCGATAAAAAGTATCCCCAGTTATCGTAATATGTACCCTTTGTCCAACTGTTTCCTCCTTGCCGGGTAGATACCGACAGCGCATACGACCAGCCATTGTCCAACAGGCCCGATCCATAAGTAGCCATTACGCGGTAACGATATTGCCCGCTTGAATTTACAAAGCTTACACGGCCTCCTTTACGGATACTGGAAGCCGTAGTATAAATATTTGTAGAACCGTTTATTCCTCCTATTCCATAGTCGGCAATCCTGGCACCGGAAGTAACTTCCTGTGTGCGGGTGGCATCATTCAGACCTGACCACAATGACCACGGATTATAACCGGTAAGGGCATCATTGAAATAAATGCCGTTAAGATAAACTCCGGATGTTTCGGAATCGTAACCACGTGCCCGGAATCGCATAGAACTGAACTTGAATCCGGCTACATTGTCAAAAACATCTTTTGATGCGGACAATATACTTGGCATAGATTGTTCATCCTCGAACTCCATATCCTGTTCATCAATGCCAAAGTCGTCTATATTCCTGTTTTCGACAAACGTCGTAGACAGCGATATGACCCCCATATCTTGTTCAGTCTTCCTCACTCCGATCATCAGTTGTACCGGTACATAGTCCAGCATAGATATGTCTATGCCATAGTGACCGTACTCAACCATATAAAAATTAAAGACTCCCTGATTATCGGTTTTTACCGTCTGGGGATTTGCCGTTTGCAGCGTTACTTGCGCCCCCTGAACCGGTTGTCTGCTTATGCGGTCTATTACTTTCCCCGTAATGCTTCCATTCTGGGAAAAAGCTACGATTGGCAGCAGTATTAATACAAATAACAGTAAGAATTGCTTTTTCATATTTATATACTTTTTTTATTCTAATTAAAATATTCTACATCCATCAGTTTATTTTGAGAGTAGAATATAAACCGGAAAGTGGTCGCTATACCCATTCACAAAATTATCTCCACTGAATGTCCTTAACGGATATCCTTTGTATTGTCCCCGTTGTCCTGTCAGGAATGGCTTATTGAAAATATATGCGTAATATTTTTTCTTCTTCAACAAACTGAAGCCGTCCTGCGGAGCGTTTATAAGGTTTTCGCTTACAATTATATTATCGAATAAGCTCCATGCATCCTGATAGGCCAGAGAGCCTATACCATCCTTAAACATAACTGTAAACGGATTGAACAAATCCCCGGGGTCTAGTCTCTTAGGATCGGCTTTTGCGCCAAGAGCCTGAGCCAGGCTTTTATCCGTAGGTTCATCATTCATGTCTCCCATGATAATAAACCGGGTTTCAGGTTTTTCGAGGCAAATGGAATCGACAGCATTTTTTATAATCTGGGCTCCTGCAATACGTTTAAATTCGGATGCAGCCTGTCCCCCTAAACGGGACGGCAGATGGCATACAAAAAAGAAAAACCGTTCGTTTCCGATAGTGCCCCATACGGATAAAATATCGCGGGTTTTGAAATCCGGCAATCCCGGAACTACCGTCTTTATCGGATAGCTTCCTTCGTATTTGAAAATATCGGGCCTGTACAATAAAGCGACATCAACTCCCCGGCTTTCGGGTGAATCGTAATGAACGATCCGGTAGTTGACTTTCGCCAGCTTAGGCGTAGCTACTATATCCTCCAATACATTTCTGTTCTCTACTTCGGACAGACCTATAACAGCAGGGAATGTCCGCTCCTGGGAAGCTATCTTGTATAATACATCTTCTATATTCGCTATCTTCTTCCAATACTTGAAGCTATTCCATTTTTTTGCGCCTCCCGGAGTAAATTCCCTGTCGTATACACCCGGCGAAGGAATCGTGTCGAACAGGTTTTCGACATTATAAAACATAACCAAGTGTTTATCCTGAGCATGGGAATTTTCCCATGTAAGGACAGCCGCTAAAGCTAATAATATAAAATACTTCTTCATAGTCTTTATATTTGATTATAATCCCCAATCCTGTGCCTTGAATGCAGACTCAACTTCATCCTGGGTACTTTGCGGTAAATTGGAGAAGAAATTGAATCCCGAACGCTTTTCTATATCGCGCACACTCATGGCGTAATTGATAAAATTTTTATTGCTCTGGTAAGATTTGTTTTCGAACCAGAAACCAATCGATTTATACGTGTTGCCGCTCTTTCCCAGCAATACTTTGTAATAGTAGTTCGGTTTCGCAATCTGGTTATCGCTATGGTCTTTCATATAAGTAACTGTTTCATTATTTCCAACAGTTTTCAGCAACGCTCCCGTTACGACATACAAAGTATCGTACTTAGGTATCCAGCTACGGCATTGAGTTTCCAGATTCGCCCAAACGCCCTGATTTAAAGTTGAATTCTGAGCCGTCATATTGGTATAATAGAATGTCTGCTCATTAGCGGCTCTTGTATTGGTCCTGTCGGCCGATGGAATCTGATGGCCTCTGTCGAATCCACTATAACCGAGACTTGGAAAACCCTTGATGAAATTACCTTGTTCGGACTGCGCCAATGCAGGGTCGAAAGCCCACTTATCAGTACGGTCGGCAGAACCAAGGTATGAACTGTGCAAGGGATAAGCTACCCAGTATGCTATCTTTTCTTTCGTATCGTAAAGCATACTGTAGTTGCGTACCGTCTGATTGGCATTACCCACAATCATGCCGGTATAGTGCGTAATTGCTTTTTGTCCATTCTGGGATATTATCTCCGGAAGTTCAAGCCATTTGCCCCGGGTTGGTTCCGGATCGGTACCGGGATCAGTTGTGCTTTTCCCTTTTTGTATTATATCCTGAGATATCCTTTCGGAACCGGATTCGAGTATTATAGTTGCCGTACGGTCTTCCGTGTCAAGGTTGGCATAAGTTTTAAGAACAATATACGCATTACCGGTACCTTGTTCCTTAGAATTGTTTATCATACACCATTGTCCTGTTCCCTGAGGAAAATCGATAGATAGCGTCCAGTTTCCGGTAGCTTTTATTTCAATGAATTGTTCTCCGGCCGATGCTTCGACTGTAGATTTATCCATCAAAATGGCAATGGAAGGTGTGTCTTCACCGTCATCGGAACAACTGGTGAAAGTGAATATACCGAAACAAATCAGGTATATTATATATTTTATGTTTTTTCTGATATCTGACATATTTTGTATTTGTAGATTATATCTCCATCACCAAAACCGGTGATGGAGATAATTAGCCTATTAACGTGATCTTAATTTAGTTGCTTCCTGTTATTTTCAATGCGTTAGCGCCACTTAAATACCAAGTACCTGCTGATGCTGTGCTTTCTGTTTTTACCGGTACCAGACGTATAGTCACTGTCGTTCCGGATGCAACATTCTGTAAAGCAGCTATTCCGCTCAGATCAACTGATACCGGATTCCCTGTACTCGTTGTGATTTCTGTGGATACATTACTGGCCTCCACATACGCAGCATTATTGATCTTATATTGAACGGATGTTTTTTTCGGGCCGGTTCCTGATATTCTGATTGTGGCCTCTAATGTACTTAGAGAAAAAGAGTTGGATGATGATACTGTGAAATATGCATATTTAACAGGATCTGAAACAGCTATGTCTTCTGTGTTTACAGTAAAATCGTTTCCACCCCAAGCATTTCCAGCGGGAGAGCCAGAACCAGAAAAGGAAATATTTTCTTTTGTCAAAGCTCCGAAAGTTATTCCGCTACCTGTTTTACTTGTTGCTTCCATAGGAGATGCTCCTCCACCCGAAATACCAGCCATACTCCATGCGGCTGAGAATTCACCTCCTGTTGTTCCTCCATCCGTTTGAACTGTGGCATTTACAGTTGTTGTGGTTAATCCGGTTAAGCCTGTAATGGTAAATACTACATCTCCGGCAGTAGTAGGAGTTCCCGTTATATCAAGTTCGACATTTCCGGAACCTGTTCCTAATGTTACAGCATTAGCCGTTACAGCATTTATTCCTGCCGCCCCTGTACCGGAAACAGCAACGTTTACTGTAAATGACTCTGCTGCCGCATTGCTGTAAGGCACTGTAATTTTAGTTCCCGACAGAGCTGTTCCGGCAGTCATCGTACCTGTAAAGGCAGGAGTCCCAAATGCAAGCTGTGGAGGCGTTGTTCCACTGCCAATAACAGTCTGACCGTTTCCTCCTTCCACAAGAGTGAAGTCATCCAGACGGATTTGGCTCTTGGCAGCAGGATCGGCAAACTTGATGTAAAGTTTTGTTGCATCGCCCGGCACTTTAAATTCGGATGTAGCCAATACCCAATCGGCTGTTGCTGCATTACTGAATGTCAGCGGTGTATAGTTGGTTCCGTCTATACTGGCTGATAGTTTGATCGTATTATTATCTATCGCTGCGAAAGCAGGATAGTTTGCTTGCCAGCTGATACCAAAACTAAACGTTAATTGGGTTTTTCCTGTAACATCGATATTCCTGATCTCGAATGTACCGTTGTCTTCACCACCAAAGAATATATTATTACCCCCTGAAGCGCCTCTATATTTTTCGGTAGATTGTACAGATTTGCGGACGTCAGTTCTTGCCGATCCTGTGTAAGCCACACCAGAAGCGCTGCTACCACTTTTTAGCCATCCGGTAAACGCATCTACCTGTGTGTTGTCTGCAATATCTGTTCCTCCTACGTTTTCATAGTATATCGGAGTAGCAGCCAATGTTCCGCCTTGTATGATTTCGATATATTCATAGTTAATACTGGCAGAAATCTTCAATTTTGCCGAACGTGGTTCTCCCTCATTCGACAGCACCGTTACATTAATTGTTTGTGCCCCTTCTCCTTCAAGCTTGGAAATTCTGATCCAGTCGTTTGCCGCATCCGGAATCTGGATAGACCATTCACGATTTGTTTGAATTGTAAACGAATCGTCATTATTAACAGCAACTCCGGACACATCGAATTCTAACTGAGTTTTATTTATTTCAAGTACAGGCTGTTCATAATCTATATCTTCACGATTACAGCCTGCGAGGCCAACAAGAAGAGCGAGAGCAAATGCCATCGACAGTTTTACGAAAATACTCTTTCTCATTTTAAAATGTTTTAGATAATTATTCATATTATTTTATGTTTTTCGATTTGATTCAACAGTATGTGCAATACAGTTACTATAAAAAAGGAATAATTTAATCAATATACGGCAAACATTAAGATTAACCAACAATTTTATGTTAAATATTTAAGAATAATACATTTAGAAACTGTTTAAATTTTTAGCGAAAAATATTATTATAGGATAAGAAAAAGACTTCTTAGCAATTTTTTTATGCTCTTTATGGTGCCGCCAAAAATCAAGTTATCCCATAATATCCATTGTATTTCAATTGGTTAAGTAGATATATTATGTTGGTTCCAGTACAAATAAATACTTATCAGTTTGCTTTGAACAGCGCGGTTAAATGATCCATGAAAAACTTCATAAAATCATCAACTTTTACATCTACGCACACTGATACATTAGGGTCGGGATCATTCAACTTTTCGGTTATTGCAACTGTTCTTCCCCAATCTTTTTCATCGGTTCCGACTTGCATATGCAGAGTCAGCACTTTAACAAGTTCCGGATGAACAGCCACAGCCACAGCAAGAGGATCATGCAAGCCACAACCCTTTAGTTCATGGGTACTCTTATTATATGCTTCGATGTAAAAATCTACCATATCGGCAAATATTTTCCCTGAAACTGTGCCCAGTTCCCTCCATAATCGGGTTTCCTTTTTTGTAAGCAATGTGCGTAAAGTAACGTCCAGGCCAACCATTGTCAGCGGAGTTCCACTGATGAATAGCTCATTGGCCGCAAAAGGATCCTGATGTATATTTGCTTCGGCAACAAGCGAAACATTGCCTTTAACGATAAGAGCTCCTCCCATGATGACAACCTTTCCCACCATATTTTTCAACTCTGGTTCTTTCCTGATTGCTTCGGTAAGATTTGTAGAAGGCCCTACCGCAACGATATACAGGTCTTTTCCGTATTTCTTGGCTGACTCTATCATAAAATCGACACCGCTTTGTTTTTCTGCGGTACGCGGACTTTCAGGTATCTTAACGTTCCCAACTCCATTTTCGCCATGGATATGTTTACTGATGTCCAGAACAGTAAATACATCTTCTTTGTTAAGAGCCTTATCTGCTCCTATGTACACAGGAATATCCTTGCGATGAAGCAGATTTAGTATATTCAATGAATTTACGGCGCTCTTTTCTGTTGTTACATTGCCATAAGATGCGACAATTCCTATTAATTCTATTTTAGGGTCAGCCAATGCATAAGCCAGTGCTAAAGCATCATCGATACCTGTATCCAAATCCAGGATCATTTTTACTTTTTTCTCCATTGTGCCATTTGTATTTTCCTTGTTTTCGGCAAAACCCGGAGCACAAAAAAAGATAAAACTTATAAGATAAATTAAAATTTTCATGACAACCTTTTTATAGTAAAAATTACACAGGTTTTTGTATTAAGTAATCAATAAAGATTAATGACGTGTTTATATGTTCTATTTTCTCTCGTCATTGCGAGAGTTTACCCGAAGCAATCCAGTTACTCCTTTTGGATTGCTTCGTCGTTGCACTTCTCGCAATGACGTGGAAAACTGACAATCAGATACAACGATAATTATTTTATAGAACTTAAGCTCCCGCATAAACAATGAAACCTAATCCGATTAAAAAAAAGATAAACATTGAAAGTAACAAATTATTTACGCCTTTAGGAGCCCCTTTAAATTCTTTCCAAACGAACACGCCCCATATTACCGCTATCATAGGAGCGCCTT
>JAISES010000299.1 GCA_031263965.1 Prevotella sp.
CATTTTTTTTTACAAATTAAATCACGTATCACTTTTTTATACATTTTGTTCATTCTTCTCTCGAATTTTTCAATAATTCTTTCGGAGTACAGTTAAATTGTTGCTTGCAAAAACGGCAAAAATGTGTAGCCGAGTTAAATTTAAACTCGTCCATGATGTCGCGTATTGTTACTTCCGGATCCATTGCTTTATAACGGATATGCTTAGCTATTTGGCGTAGCATCCATTGGCGCGCCGACATACCAAAGACTTCACGAAAGCGGATGTCGAAAATTGTCCGTCGCATACCCGAAAGTTCGGCAAGCTCGGTCACGCTGTCTACATTCATGTAATTTTGTAAAACGAACCCTTTGAACCTGGAAACGCCTATAATAGGATGCAACAAATTAATGATTTCTTCCTTCGAGTAGCACCGGCGCAAGACCAGGAAAAATTCTTTTTCCTTTATCTCATGCAGATGCTCACAGTCGATTCCGCCTTTTAGATAGCTTATCAGCAAGTCAACAAAGGAGGTCAGTGGGTAACGAATGGTCGTAGGCGCAAAATGATATGCAACATCCGCATGTTGTGCATGATAAGAATGTAGCATAGCTTTGTCGCAAACATTTTGCAGCACATCGAACGTCATCACCAGCAGACCGCTATCCTGAATAGCGCGACATGACATTCTCGCTCCTTTAGGGATGAGTATACATTCGTGTTTTTTGATTGACTGCCCTACATATTCGTCGCAGTTGATATGTATCAAACCTTCCTTGAGAAACAAAAGATGGTTACAGGATGTATCCATCTTCTCTAAAGTGGCTCCAGCTTTAATTGTGCTGTATTTAAATCCTGTCTGGAAGTCTGATTTATATTTCCGGCAAGAGGTGTGTTCCTCTAAGTAAAATAAGTTTTCCATAAAGAATATTTCACATGTATAGTGTTGACTATTCGATTAGTTTATGAGCCGCAAAGATATAAATATCTAACCAAATCAAACAGTTTTGTATATTTTTCACCCAAAGCTATTCTGTGTAGTGTGAAATCCTTGTTTTTACGTAATAACTACCGGGTGCAAACCATCACCTTACTAGAACGTAAGACACCTTACATTACTTGAGTTCGATGTAAGAAAAGACCTATCCCACCTTGTCATCATCCCCGGCAACTCCCCAAAACCGCCTTACGGAGGTCAGGAAGACGGCAAGAAATGGAGTCGCAGTTCGCTCTCTTTTGATTTACGCTTTAATCAACGCAATACTAGCCATTTAAGAAAGGCCCCAATAAGCCCCGAAAAGCCCTGCTTGAAGCCCAAACCCTTCACCGATGCAGATTGTCGGATTATCATCCAAAAGTTAACATGAAATTAAAATAATGTATGATTTGTTTTGAACTCCCATTCTTTAACATATGCTACATCTAGCTAAAATACAGCTGTTTGCAGTCATTCTCTAAATCCCTTTTTGTATGATTCGTTCTGTGGCCCCTACAATTGTTAATGGGTGAAACTTTTTTGTTTAATAAGCAATACAAACTTAATTGTTTGCCCTTTAACAGTCAGATCAGATCGAAACTATTTCAGGTTAAACGTATCTTGCAGGGGAAATTATTTACATCATTTCGGGGTTTTCTTTTTGATAAAGATCAGGGGCTGGTCATACCCTTTGTCAACTATCAATACACCATCGGGTGATAATGTTCCTACTATCTTCCGGCTATTTTCCGTCATTATAATTTCCGGATAATCTACAACGTATGTTCCTTCTATCTCTTCCTTTCTGGCGTCTTTATATGATGTATCATCTTTTCCCTCGGTTTCTTTCCTGTCAAGGGTGTGTATAAACGTATTAGCAGTAAATGTCAGGGTATGGATTTCCATATAAGAATATTCCACTCCGTCACGAACGGCCGTTCCCAGGATATTGCTGCCCCAGACTGTTTCATTCATAAAACCAGGGACTACCTTTTCTTCAAAGCATGAAGGCAAAAGAAAAGGCAAAACAAGCAAAATGATCATCTTTTTCATACGAGGTTTTTTTATTATTAAATGAATATGTAATTATACCGGTGAGGTTAGTTTTCCTTCAAGGTAGTCTTTCTTTTTTATCGATTTTGTACGCTCGGCTGTCAGCCTGTAAATATCTGAAAGGATGGCCGCAAGCCCATATGTCGATACAAACGCCTGCTTATCCGCCTCCCCCATATACAGACTATACTGCGTTCCGCCGGTATAATCCACTCTGAGGCGTTCACGGGCATTATTACAGATAAATTTGATGACGTCTGCGCCATGCTCTCCCTTATATTGTACTATTTCCGAAGTGTTACCGCCATCCTGAAAACGGTAATTAAGTCCCCCGTCATATGGGATAGAGGCAGTTTCAACAAAAATGCCATCCCTCGTGCTAATCCTTATCCCTGTGTGATGTACGGGGCCGGGGCCGAAATAGACACTTGCCGTGTACATTTCGCCCTCTTCATTCACGCCGCAACGGATATAACTACGTTCAATATTTCGCTCCACCGTTTGCTGTGGCCTGACGTAGACGCCAGTTTCCGCATAGGCAGTATCTTTTTCAAAAACAAAGCCCTTGACGGCTTCCATAGCCTCCGCCTGCCTGATGGGCAGGAGACTGTCGCAATAGATAATATTACGCTCTGCTTCTTTCATTTCTATCCGCCTCATCAATATGAGCGCCTCTCTGAGCGCCTT
>JAISES010000341.1 GCA_031263965.1 Prevotella sp.
CTATTATTGGGAAAACAGAGAATCAATAAAAAAAAGTGACAATATCTCTGCTTATATTCTTAAGGTAGTTAAAAATAAGTGTTTAAATTATTTGAGGGCGCAAAATATCAGAGAAAAAGCTGAAAAAACAATAAATGAACATAATATCAGGGTGTTGCATACACAAATATCGACTTTGGAAGCCTGTGATCCACAAAGTATTTTCACAGAAGAAGCCCAACAATTAGTAAGAAAAGCATTGGACTCTATGAAACCTCAGACCCGTGAGATATTTATTCGTAGCCGCGATATGGAACAGACTTATAAAGAAATTGCAAAAGACATGAATATCTCGGTTAAAGTTGTTGAGTTTCATATAAGTAAAGCCTTGCAAATCTTACGTTTATTTCTGAAAGACTATCATCTGCCTCTCCTGTTCATTCCTATGCTAATTGAATTAGCATAGTATCCTCTTGTGATTTTTTAACAAAAAAAACAATATTTTTTTTAGGGTATCCGATTTCTTATGTGCTATATATCTAACTATGGATAAAAATGCATTATATCGTTTTTTTTCAAACCAGTCTACTATCGAAGAAGAAAACCAAATTTTAGACTGGCTGGATTTATCTCCGGAGAATAAAAAAATCTTTGTAGAGGAAAGAAACATATTTGACGCTATCATTTTAAATAATGAAGAATATGTTTCCATAAAAGGAGATAATCTTTTTATAGAAAAGAAAAGTAAAAAAACTGTACTATGGGCTAAAGAACTACTGAAAGTCGCTGCTGTTGCCGTTGTCATCATAGGTGTTTGCTTATACTATATGAATCAACAAAAAAATATTCTACTATCGTCGATGAATACTGTATCTGTTCCTGCCGGACAACGGATAGACTTTACCTTGCCGGACGGAACTAAAGTTTCGATGAACTCAATGTCGGAACTTCAATATCCGGTGATGTTTGGCGATATCCGTAGGGTTAAGCTCAAGGGAGAAGCTTATTTTGAGGTTGTACATAACGGGAAAAGCCCCTTTGTTGTTGAAACCAAAGATTATGGAGTAGAAGTTCTGGGTACTACATTCAACGTTAATGCTGATGCTGATAACTTCACAACATCTTTGATAGAAGGAAAAGTCAAAGTGTTCAATTTGAGCAATATAGAAGAATCTTTTATTTTAAGCCCTAATGAAGAAATTGCTTTACGAAGGGGAAAATTAGTCGTTCAACCCATTAATGACTTCGATATATTCAGGTGGAAAGACGGTTTGTTTTGTTTTAAGAATACATCTCTGGATAAATTGTTCCCTCAAATTGAAAAATACTATGATGTGAAAATTATCAATCTGGCCGAAAATAAATCTGCCTCTAAAGAACTGAGTGGAAAGATCAGGATATCTGAAGGAATAGAGCATGTTTTACGTGTTCTGTTAAAGGATACTAATCTCATATACGAAAAAAATGATAATATTATACATATAAAGTCCAAAAAGTATTAATCTTAATAAATTGAAGATGCCTATGAAAATGACATGAAAATTATAAAAAGCCTGTTAATGCGCCAACATTAACAGGCCGAAGGGATAAATAAAAGCCATTAATTCTTATAAATACCCTTAATCTTGTAAACATATGAATAATAAAAATTCATTGAGTTTTTTTGTCCTCAAAAAGACTCAAAATAAACACTTTTTAAGAGTTATGAAGATAATATCTTTCTGTATGCTCGCTCTGACTTTTTGCTTAAATGCAACGGCAGTAAAGTCTCAGAATAATCTGATAACCATAAACGAAAATAATGTGCAACTGGAGAAAGTGCTTAACGAAATAGAAAAGCAATCAAATTTCCTGTTTGTATATGAGAAAAATATCGATGTAAAACAAATAGTATCGGTTGATGCTGTACAGGTTCAATTGAAGAATATATTAAACCAACTGTTTAAAGGTAAAAACATTGCATATACGATAGAAGGTTCCAATATTATTCTACGATTAAATCCCAAAGAAATTGCACAAGACAATAAAAAGACAATTTCCGGAACTGTGAAAGATACTAATGGCGACCCTGTTATAGGGGCTTCTGTTGCCATTAAAGGAACCACCACAGGTGTAATGACTGATGTCGATGGAAAATTCACGTTGGTCATACCTGCTGACTCAAAGGTGTTAGTTTTTTCTTATGTAGGTATGAAAACCTTGGAAATACCAATTGGTACTAACAATTCTTTTGATGTAGAACTGGAAGATTCGGCATTGCAAATGTCTGAAGTTGTTGTTACGGCATTAGGTATCAAGCGTTCCGAAAAAGCATTGAGCTATAATGTACAGCAAGTGACAAATGAAGATCTCACTACTGTTAAAAATGCCAACTTTATAAATTCTCTTGCAGGGAAAGTAGCCGGAGTGCAAATCAACTCCAGTGCGGCAGGGCCGGGAGCTGCGGCCAAAGTAGTGATGCGCGGAGCCAAATCGATAACGCTGAGTAATAATGCATTATACGTGATCGATGGAATACCGATGAATAATTATATGGGCACGAATACGGATGCAGGAGCATACTCATCGCAACCGGGTACGGAAAGTGCTGCCGACATTAATCCCGACGATATAGAAAGCATGTCGGTACTTACAGGGCCTTCTGCTGCTGCGCTTTATGGATATGAAGGCGCCAACGGGGTTATATTGATTACTACGAAAAAAGGGAAAGCAGGAAGAACTTCCGTTTCTTATAGCAACAGTACTACTTTCTCTTCGGCTATGACGATGCCCAAATTCCAGAATACTTATGGAAATGTCGCCGGTTCTGTCATGAGTTGGGGTGAACCTACAAACTTCCGGTTCGATCCTAAGAAATTCTTTAATACAGGAACGAATATAGCCAACACTATTTCTCTTTCCACGGGTAATGAACAGACCCAAAGCTACTTTTCCGTATCGGCAAATAATGCGTCGGGTATTCTTCCAAATAATGATTACGACCGTTATAATTTCACCTACCGGAATACAACCTCGTTCCTGAATGATAAATTCTTATTGGATGCAAGTGTAAACTATATCATACAGAAAAGTAAAAATATGGTTTCGCAGGGACAATATTTCAATCCCCTTCCGGCTCTTTACCTGTTCCCGCGTGGAGAGGATTTCAGAGATGTACAATTGTACGAGCGTTATGATTCCTCACGGGAAGCCAATACCCAGTTCTGGCCTTATGGCGACCAGGGTTTGTCTTTGCAGAATCCATACTGGATAATGAACAGGATGAACCGTGAAATAGACCGCAAAAGATATATGTTGTCCGCCAGTTTGAAATATAATATTACCGATTGGTTGAATGTGGCAGGACGTGTAAATGTAGATAATTCTACTTTCCGGAATACAGACAAGCGTAATGCCGGAACATTAGCTACTTTCGCCGGTAAGAAAGGCCGTTACCGCATCGACCTGCGTGACGAAAGACAAACCTATGCCGATGTGATTGCAAGCCTGGATAAGAGAGTCGGTGATTTCTCTTTCAATGTGAATGCAGGGGCTTCAATAAAAGACCACCGCATGGAAAGCCATACGGTAGAAGGTGACTTGGAAAAAGTGACAAACTGGTTTACGACAGAGAATATGGGACGTGCCACAGGAGTTTTCAAGCTCGATGACGACGGATTGAAGCGGCAGACACAATCTGTATTTGCAAACGCCGAAATAGGATACAATAACTTCCTGTACCTGACTCTTACCAGCCGTAACGACTGGGATTCGGCACTGTCTTGGTCTCGATCGAAAGAAAGATCATTCTTTTATCCGTCTGCCGGATTGTCGGGACTTATAAGTGAAATAGTCACCCTTCCTGGATGGTTTACCTATCTGAAAGCGCGTGTAGCTTTTACTTCGGTTGGTAACTCTTACGGTCCGTATCTGACCAGGGAGTTCTATAAGTATGATGAACAAACAGATTCTTACTCATTAGCCAGAATACGGCCGAATTATAATCTGAAACCGGAAATTACAAATTCATACGAAGCCGGACTTAATATGAAATTCCTGAACGGATCGCTATCATTAGACGCTACTTATTATCTGTCTGATACGAGGAATCAAACCCACCAGATTGCAGAAGGAGCAGATTCGTATGACGGAAAGCTCATTCAGGCAGGAAATGTAAGGAACTCGGGTATAGAACTGGCTTTGGGATATGATAAAAGATGGGGCGATTTTTCATGGGCTTCCAATTATACTTTTACCTATAACAAAAATAAGATTACCCGTTTACTGGACAATTCATCCGAGTACACAGGTATTACCAAGTTTGACAAAGCGACATTAGGTAATGCCGGTTCTCCGATTGTACGGATCACAGAAGGTGGTACTATGGGAGATATCTATATGACATCCGATTTCAAACGGGATAACAACGGTTATATTTATCTCGATCATGCCACTTTATTACCATCTATGGTCAGTCTGAACCCTGATGAATATAAAAAATTGGGTTCTTTATTGCCTAAATATAATATGGGTTGGAGAAATTCATTTTCTTATAAAGGGTTGAGGTTGAATGTCCTGCTCAGTGCGCGCATCGGCGGGTTGGTAGTGTCCAATACTCAGGCAGTACTCGACCGTTACGGCGTATCGGAATATAGCGCTAAACTTCGCGAAGCCGGTGGTGTAACTATCAATGGACGCAATATCTCCGCCAAGGATTTCCTGAATGCTGTAGGCGAAGGTACGGGCAAGGCCGATTATTATGTTTACAAAGCAGATAATGTTCGTCTTCAGGAAGTCAGCCTCGAATATACTCTACCAAGAAAATGGCTGAATAATATTGCGAATGTAACAGTCGGTCTTGTAGGCAATAATCTGGCGTTGCTATATTGTAAAGCTCCGTTCGATCCTGAAGTTGTATCATCGGCATCGAGTACTTATTATACAGGTGTGGATTACTTTATGCAACCAAGTCTGAGGAATATGGGATTTAGCCTGAAAGTACAATTCTAAAAAGAACCGAAATTATGAAACAATATGATTTTAAAACAATACTAACTGCGATTATCTTGTCTTTTGCAGTTTTGTTTACACCATCGTGTACCGAAGATTTTGATAATATGAATCTTCATCCGACTAATCCTACCGAGGATGACCTTACGGAATCCGAACGATTAGGCTCCTTGTTCTCTTCTTTAATAGCCACTATGCACTATTCACAGGAAAACCGGAGCCAAATGGTAGACCAGATGATAGGAAATCAGTATGGCGGATATATGGTAACCACAAATAACTGGCAAGGAACCAATTTTGGAACATTCAATCCGGCTAGCGATTGGGTAGACTATCCGTTCAAGACTATAATGGTAGATTTTAATTCTAACTTCATAAAAGTAAAGAATGTTACCGAATCGAATGGATATATTTACGGATGGGCATCTATTCTCAGAGTTGCTACGATGCTGCGCGTCGCAGATACTTACGGGCCGATTCCTTATTCCCGGATAGGGCTTGTAAATTCTGATGCGATAGAATATGATAATGTACAGGATCTTTATCATAATATGATGGCAGATCTGAATAACAGTATTGCCGTTATAAAGAGTTATCTGGCCGAAAATCCGGAAAGCCCGATGGCAGAATATGACGTAGTGTATAAGGGTGATTTCGGCAAATGGCTCAAATTTGCCAATTCGCTGAAACTCCGTATGGCTGTTCGTATTGCATCGGTCGATACCGAATATGCAAAGAAAGCTATTGCCGAAGCTGTTGCAGGCGGGCCGATAGAAGTAAACGCCGATAATGCATTTATCCCTACACAGGATAATCCTTACTACAAGGCGTCTCATTCGTGGGGAGACCTGGCGGTAAGCGCCACTCTATCAGCCTATATGAATGGATATGGCGATCCCCGCCGTCCGGCTTATATGACATCGGTTGCCGGTTCTACTTACAGGGGAGTCCGTATGGGGATAGAGAATATTGATAAAGATATGTACTCAATCTCCTATCTTTTCTCAAAGCCTGCTTTTACAGCCGATTCTCCATTAATGGTCTTTTGTGCCGCAGAAACAGCGTTCCTTAAATCTGAGGCCGCTTTAAGGGGATGGATTGCAGGAGGAGATGCACAGGCAAAAACTTATTATGAAGAAGGTATACGCTTGTCAATGGAACAGCATAAAGTGTCAATAGGCGATTATCTGTCGAGAACAACCTCACCGCAGGCTTATACTGACTTAATCAGTTCGGCAAACAATATTTCGGTTGCTACCCCTATTACGGTTTCCTGGAATGATGCAGGCACTTCCCAGAATACGAAACTGGAAAAAATAATCACCCAGAAATGGTTGGCTAATTATCCTCTCGGATTTGAATCATGGTGCGATCATCGCCGTACAGGCTTCCCTCAATTCTTTCCTGCGGTGAAGAATCTTAGCTCAAGCGGATTCATGGGCTCGGTCGATAATACATCTTCCCGTATGGTAAGGCGCCTTCCTTTCCCGCAATCTCAATATCAGGGCAATGGTAAATATGTACAAAAAGCTGTGCAGATGCTGGGTGGAGATGATGCTGCCTATACGGATCTCTGGTGGGCAAAGAAACCTTAATTGACATAAAAAATAAAAAATTATGAAAATGAGAATTTTAAATATACCGTTTTTATTTGCTTTTGTATGCATCTTGTTTATTGGATGCAACGACTGGAAGGAAATAGAATCTCTTGATAATACGGACCTGAATACCAGTGTTAAAACAGAAGAATATTATGCAGCCCTGCGTGAATGGAAAAGTACGCCGGGATTGCCCCAGATCTTTGTCTGGTTCGACAACTGGAACGGAGTTTCCCCAACGGGAGAAAACAGTCTTCGCGGATTGCCCGATTCTGTAACTATAGCTTCAAACTGGGGCGGACATCCGAAATTCGACCTTAATCCCGAACGCAAAGCAGATATGGAATACGTTCAGAAAGTGAAAGGTACAAAAGTTGTTGTTACTCTTTTTTCCGCAAATGTAGGAGACGATATGCCGGAAGATCCGATATATAATGTAGGCAACAGTTCCGATGAAGCAGTAGTCAGGCCTGCAATACGCAAATATGCGGAAGCTATTTACGATGCAGTAGTAGCCTCAGGATACGATGGTTTTGACTGGGATTATGAACCTTATGGCAGTGGTAATCCTAAAGCATATTTATGGCTGAACAAGGTACAAAGAAGAATCTTTGTTGAAGAACTAGGCTATTGGTTTGGGACAGGTTCCCAGCGTACCGACCGTGACGGCAGAAAACCGGCCAACCCTGGCCTGTTATTTCTTATCGATGGCGAGATTGGTACCGGGGGGCATATGGATAAAAATTGGGAATCCCAGTATGTGGATTATTTTGTTCTTCAGGCTTATGGAGGAATGACAGATGGTCGTATGACAGGAGTACTGACGGACATGGAAGAACATATTAAGGCCGGAAGAATTACCGCAGAAGAAGTTATTCGCAGAACAATTGCAACCGAAAACTTCGAAAGTTTCGCTAATAGCGGAGGAGGATTCCTGAATATGTCAACTTATATTTATAAGAAAACTTTCAATGAAAAAGAAATCGATCAGCAGATAGGTGGCTGTGGTTTATACCGTTCAGGATTCGATTATATGCCTAAAGGACAAGGAGATTATGATGGCTCTCCGGAATACTATTTCCTGCGCAAAGGTATTACTAATCTGTACAGGATCTTTTATGAAAGACTAAATCCAACTCCGTCAGGAGAAGAAGAGGGACAACCTAAAGGATATATATCAGGTAATTTTTAATAAAACGATCAGCTTATGAAAAAATATATTTTGAGCTTTGCTATTACATTATTTGGTATAATGTTTACCGGATGTGACGATGCGGAGTATAAAGTAATAGATAACAGCGTCTATTTGAGTGATGCCGCCGGATCTGCTAAGTCGACGACATTAACGATGAATAAAGGCATCGATATTAATGTGAATGTCAGGTTGGCTAAAGCAGTTGACAAAAACATAGAGGTAGAGATTAAACTAAACCCGTCTTTACTGGATCCGTATAATAAAGCTAATGATAGCGAATATTACCCTGTGCCTGATTTTCAGCTTCCAGCAGAGGCAAAAGTGACCATTCCGGCAGGGGAAATCGGTGCTGTTTATACAATCCGCGTTGAGGATTTTGAAACAGGTGGAAAACAATATGCACTCGGTGTAGAATTGGGTAATGTAATTGCCGGCGGAATAGAAAAGTCGGTTTCACAATCGAAATTTATTTATTTGCTGTCTAAGCCACTGAATGTTTCCGTGCCTGTATTGAACGGTAAATCCGGAAAAATTACTGTCGCTCCGGAAACCAACTGGGGGATAACCACAACGCAGTGGAGCCTCGAATGTTGGGCGCGCATGTCAGCTTATAGTATTAATAATCAAGCTATATTTAATACCGGAAGTAGCGATCATGAAATCTATATTCGTTTTGGAGATGCCAACAAGCCATATAATTATTTGCAGATAAAAACATTAGGTGGTCAGGTACAGACGCCATCCGATCTTGTGGCTAATACGTGGTATCACTGGGCATTTGTATACGATGGCACAACCCTTACTATATATCGTAATGGTAAGCAGGATGTTAAGTTTGATCCGCCTGCACCTAAAGGTGGAGCTGTCCGGTTCGATCTCCTGCAAATGATTTCCAGTGGATCATATTTCAAAGATCAGTGTGCTATGAGCCAGGTACGTTTGTGGAAAACGGCGATTTCTCAGACACAGATACAGAATAATATGTATTTCTCTGTTAATCCGAAAAATCCGGAACTGATAGGATTCTGGCCTATGGATGAAGGTGATGGAAGCGAATTTGCCGACATTACAGGCAATGGACATACCGCTACTGCGGCAACCGGTGTGGTACAACGATGGGAACATAATATCCGTTTCGATCAACAATGATTTCTTAAAATTATAACTATGTGACTAAAGTCTCCATGTATGCATTTCCATATCATGGAGACTTATATTTTAATTTGAAAATTTAGAAACTGTTTGAATTTTATAGCAAATTTTTTTATAGTTATTTTCAGAGGGATTTTGTTCTTTTTGCTTGCAGGTTTAGCCGACTGAACCTCAATGGCTTAAACTAAGATATAAATAGCTCTGAAAGAGCGTAATCTATTAGCGTAGGGCAACGCCCTGTGCTGGGAGATATAAGGCCTTCAGCCTTAACTTAATGGTATTGCGTTAAACCAAAAGTAAAAAGGGAAAAATACGCTGAAAATACCTGTAAAAAAGATTTCCTATAAAATTCAAACAGTTTCTTAATATTTTTGCTTAAATTTAAATAGTTTCTTAAAGTTTCTAAGCATTCATCGTATGAAAAACAATACACCGCAACAGATATTCCCAATCAGATGGGTTCCGTCTGTCTATTTTGCCATGGGACTTCCTTTTGTAGTCCTGAATATGGTTTCGGTTCTGATGTTCAAAGGGATGGGAATATCCGATGCCCGGATAGCATTTTGGACATCACTGATTATGCTTCCCTGGACATTAAAACCCTTATGGAGCCCGTTTCTGGGGATGTTCAAAACAAAGAAGTTTTTTGTAGTACTAACCCAGATTGTCACGGGTATCTGTTTTGGGCTGGTAGCATTGGCGTTACAGATGCCGCATTTTTTTGCAGTAGCTATAGCTATCCTGTTTATTATAGCATTTAGCGGTGCTACTCACGATATAGCAACCGATGGAGTCTATATGCAGGAATTGGATAAAGAAGAGCAAGCCAGATGGATTGGCTGGCAAGGTGCGTTTTATAATTTGGCGAAAGTTGTAGCATCCGGAGGGTTGGTATGGCTTGCCGGTTATCTGATAGGACATTTTGGTACAGCTAATGCTTGGATGAGTATTATGGGATTATGCGGTGTGATTATGTTTCTTTTAGGCATTTATCATATAAAAGTGTTGCCCACAGGAGGTACAGCCTCAGGGGAATCACGCTCTTTTGGGGATGGAATAAAAGAACTGTGGAAAGTAATCCGTAGTTTCTTCGCTAAAAAATATATTATTTGGTATATTTGCTTTATCATCCTTTACCGTTTTGCCGAGGGCTTTGTTATGAAAATCGTTCCATTATTTCTGAAAGCACCTGTCGATCAACAAGGGCTGGGACTGACAGAACAGCAAATCGGGTTGTATTACGGAACATTCGGGGCGATAGCTTTTATTCTGGGTTCTCTTCTGTCCGGTTACTTTATAGCACGGATCGGGTTAAAAAAAGCATTGTTTCCTCTTTGCTGTACATTCAATATTCCCTTTGCGATCTATCTGTTACTAGCTGTGTTTCAACCCTCGGAAGGTTGGGTGATAGCATCCGGAATCGCTTTTGAGTATTTCGGCTATGGTTTTGGATTTGTGGGTCTTACTCTTTTTATGATGCAACAGATAGCTCCCGGTAAGTACCAGATGGCGCATTATGCTTTTGCTACAGGCATTATGAATCTGGGGGTTATGCTTCCCGGCATGCTCAGCGGATTTATAAGCGATGCTATCGGGTACAAGAGCTTTTTCGTTTTTGTGCTGTTTGCCACTATTCCGGCTTTTCTTATAACCTATTTTGTACCATTTACTTACGATGACAAAAAGAAAGCATAACTATTTTTTGAAAATAAAAAACAATATAAAATAATTAAAGATGAAACAGCAGATGCCTTGGGAAGACCGTCCCGCCAATAGTAAAGACGTTATGTGGCGTTATTCTAAGAACCCTATAATCGACCGGTACCGTATCCCGGCATCCAACAGTATTTTTAACAGTGCTGTCTTACCATTTGGTGACGGATTTGCAGGGGTGTTCCGTTGCGATAATAAGGCGGTGCAGATGAATATCTTTGCCGGTTTTAGCAAAGATGGTATTAATTGGGAGATTAACCATGAACCAATCAAATTCAAAGCAGGAAACACGGAGATGATAGATTCCGAATATAAATACGACCCGCGTGTGACCTGGATTGAAGATCGTTATTGGGTTACCTGGTGTAACGGTTACCATGGGCCAACTATCGGTATCGCCTATACATTTGATTTCAAAGAATTCTTTCAATGTGAAAATGCTTTCTTGCCTTTCAATCGCAATGGAGTGTTGTTCCCGCAAAAAATAGACGGGAAATATGCTATGCTGAGCCGTCCAAGCGATAATGGACATACGCCATTCGGTGATATTTATATCAGTTATAGCCCGGATATGAAATATTGGGGAGAACATCGTTGTGTGATGAAGGTTACTCCTTTTCCCGAATCGGCATGGCAATGCACAAAGATAGGGGCGGGCTCAGTACCTATCCTGACAGAAGAAGGCTGGCTGATGTTCTATCACGGAGTTATAACAACCTGTAACGGTTTCCGTTACTCTATGGGTGCGGCTGTTCTGGATAAAGAAAATCCTGCAAAAGTATTATACCGTACCCGTCCTTATCTTCTGGCTCCGGCAGCTCCTTATGAATTGCAGGGAGATGTACCTAATGTTGTATTCCCATGTGCTGCGTTACACAACCCTGAAACAGGACGTATCGCTATATATTATGGATGTGCCGATACTGTCGTTGGATTAGCATTCGGATATATAGATGAAATAATAGAGTTTACCAAGCAGAATTCGATCACATAAATTAATTTCAGCGACATCAAATCCGGTGGAACTTCAGAGTCTGAGATGGGCAATATTCCTTCCGTTACATTTGGTGTCGATAAATCCGACAGGCCATGAAGAAACTGTTTTATGCCATAACATCGCTGAACCTTTTGTTCGCTTTAAACCTTGCTGCCCAAAATAAGCCGGTGGTTGATTGGGTTGATCCCTTTATCGGTAATACCAATTTCGGGGCTACCAATCCGGGAGCCGTGGTTCCCAACGGCATGATGTCGGTAGTACCGTTTAATGTGATGGGCAGTAAGGACAATACATATGATAAAGATGCCCGCTGGTGGTCAACTCCGTATGAATATAACAACGTCTTCTTTACCGGTTACTCGCATGTAAACCTGAGCGGTGTAGGCTGTCCGGACTTAGGGTCATTGTTGATAATGCCGACGATGGGGGAGTTGGACGTGGATTATCATAATTATGGAAGCCGTTATACCGGTGAAAAAGCGTCCCCCGGATACTACTCAAACAGGCTGGCAAAATATGGTATCCTTACAGAAGTCACATCTACAACCCGGGTCGGTGTACACCGTTATACTTTCCCTAAAGGACAGGCTAACATCCTGTTAAACCTCGGGCAGGGGCTTACGAATGAATCGGGGGCTTTTGTCCGTTTCAGCAACAATAACGAAGTCGAAGGCATGAAAATGCTGGGTACATTTTGTTATAACTCACAGGCAGTATTTCCGATTTATTTTGTAATGCATATTGCCGGCGGAACCCCTGTAAAAAGCGGCCTATGGAAAAAACAACGTCCGATGGAAGGGGTTAAAGCCTTGTGGGACCCCGATCAGGGAAGATATAAAATATATGAGGGATATAAAAAAGATATAGCGGGAGATGATGTTGGTGCGTGGTTTAGCTTTGATGCGCAGGATCAGCAACAGATAGAAGTACAAGTAGGAGTATCGTTTGTCAGCATAGAAAATGCCCGGCTCAACCTTCTTACAGAAACCAAAGACAAAAACTTTGATATTATCCATTCCGAAGCCCGTGAAACATGGAACAATGACCTCTCGCGCATCTTGGTTGAAGGCGGAACTGATCAGCAGAAGACTGTTTTCTATACAGCCCTTTATCATACACTGATACACCCGAATGTGCTGAACGATGTGAATGGTGAATATCCGGCTATGGAAGGAAATAAGACTATAAAGACAGAAACTACCCGCTATACGGTTTTCTCGCTTTGGGATACATACCGCAACCTGCACCAACTGATGACCCTTGTCTGGCCTGACAGGCAAACTGATATGGTACGGTCTATGATAGATATGTACAAAGAATGGGGCTGGATGCCCAAGTGGGAACTATACGGACGCGAGACATGGACAATGGAAGGTGATCCATCAATTCCTGTTATAACAGATACATGGCTGAAAGGATTACATGATTTTGACATAGAAACAGCTTACGAAGCTTTTCGCAAATCAGCAACCATGCAGGGTATAAGTTATTCGACGGATACCATACGAAAAGGCGGAGCGCTGCCCGATTCCTACTATGCCTCGTTGAAAGGTGATTTTAATCATATGCGTCCCGACAATAGTGATTATATGCGGCTGGGATATGTACCGGTAAGGAGTGAATTTGATAATTCCGTATCCCATGCCTTGGAATATTATATAGCGGATCATTCGCTGTCCCTGTTAGCTGAATCTCTGGGTAAGAGTGAAGATGCATCCTTTTTCGAACAGCAGTCTTTAGGCTACAAAAATTACTACTCACCCGAATATGGAACTTTCCGCCCCAAGCTTCTGGATGGAACTTTCTTATCACCGTTCAATCCGAATCAAGGTATGAACTTTGAGGAAAACCCCGGTTTTCACGAAGGAAGCGCCTGGAATTATACTTTCTATGTACCTCACGATGTTGGGGGACTGGCTAAACTTATGGGTGGAAAGAAGAAATTTATAGATAAGCTGGAGATGGTGTTTAATAAAGGTTATTACGATCCGGCCAATGAGCCTGATATTGCATACCCTTATCTTTTCAGTTACTTTAAAGGAGAAGAATGGCGCACTCAACATCATGTTCGCCGGCTGTTGGACAAGCATTATACGACTAAACCCGATGGAATACCCGGAAATGACGATGCAGGAACAATGTCCGCATGGGCAGTATTCAGCATGATGGGTTTTTACCCTGATTGCCCGGGGGAACCATCCTACACATTAACAAGTCCTGTGTTCGACAGGATAATAATAAAGCTTGACGAACATTATTGGAAACAAAAAGAACTTATTATAGAATCCAACCATAATAGTCCGTCAGATATATATATAAAGAATATAGATGTAGGAGGGAAGACATTTAAAACTTACCGGATATCTCATAAGGAATTTATCGATGCAGGACGAATCTTTTTTAATCTGACATCGAAAAAATAAGCCATAAACCGTTACTTAGAAACTGTTTGAATTATACCTGAATAGATTTTATCAACTCTTTGCTATTCCTTATAAAAATTTGCAACAGCGTT
The DNA here is from genome assembly GCA_031263965.1 of Prevotella sp. Taxonomy (GTDB): domain Bacteria; phylum Bacteroidota; class Bacteroidia; order Bacteroidales; family Dysgonomonadaceae; genus Dysgonomonas. The sequence continues at coordinate 14,139 of JAISES010000341.1, forward strand.
ATTATCGATAATATATTACCCTTGCAGGTAGGGTTAAATATTATAGCCCAATGGCAACGCCTTGGGAAGTTGAGTACAACCTCCCAAGGCGTTCTGTAAGGACAACGTTGCATTTTTTGTCATTTACTCAGAACTCAAACAGTTTCTAAATTTTTTAGACAGGAGATACAATATAGCCCGGAATCAGAACGCCATTACTATCCAGGTATGTATACACAATCCATATATTAGTGCCATCGTTCTTCACAACCTTACATGTTGTCAAATCAGCGAAATCAAGAACTTCTTCACCATAATAATTATAGGTAATCTTGCTTCCGGCCTTTTCTCCTACTGATTTATCTCCGGGGAAATAAATTTTCAGCCAATAAATGGAATAGTAATCCCAACCGTACATGTTCATCTCCTTTTCTATAGTATTGAACTTGGTACCACCATAAGGTGAATAACCGGTATGTCCGTTGAAGTAATAGCGGCGTGACGAATTACCCATCATATCGGCCAATTCTTCTTCACTATATGGATCTGTTGTTGCATTGGCTTCAACTTTAAATACTGTTTTCCGGTCGCAAGCATCTGTAATAGTAATATTTGCTGTACCCCCTTTACAGCCCTTAATTGTAGAAACAGTAATGATATTTCCTGATACAGAGGGCTTTATCTGATCATTGTCGGAAACAACTGCATAGTCTCCATTACCTTCAAGTATGTTTACCCGAGTGGATATTTCGTTACCTAACAGAAAATCGAAAATTAATTCATTTTTCTCCAATACAATTTCATTGTACTCATATACAATGACAGGGACTACCTTCAATTGTGTTTTTTTATCTGAGATAATAATTGAAGTTTTTCCAACGCCAATACCTTGTATGTCGATTGTTTGTCCGGACAGGCTTGTGGTTGCGACATCATTGTTCAAAGAAAATGCACTGTATTCCCCGTTACCTTCCGTTATTTTCAGACTGGCAGATCCTTCTATTGCAATATCGATCAGATCTTTGTCAATAGCAATATTCGCTTCTTCTTCAGTTACTATAGGATTGTCGTCATCATTACTACAACTAACTATGCCAAAAGACAAGATAGCAAGGAATAGGAATAAAAAACTATATTTTGTTTTCATAAACAGTAAAGTTTTTATAATTAATACTTTATATCGGAATTTAATATTGATCCCGGCTCCGGGCAGGGATCAATATTATATGAAGGATGATTATGATTACCAGTCTTTACTATATCTCTTATCATCGCCGGCATATACTAATTCTTCATCGAACAGGATTTTTGCAATAGACTCCATTGCCGGTAATTGCCTGCTGCTAAAGTTCGTTCGGAACGGATCCATAGCGAATATCATATGACCTCCATAACCGTTTGAGCGAAGACGTTGCAAATTGCTATCCGAAGTATAATAATTCCGCGCAAACTCTTGAGAGTATAAGGCCATACCGGATTTTTGGAGTCCAGGATAATTTCCGCTTAAATCGGAACTGCCGCCATAATCATGTATACCCCAATCTACAAATTCTCCGGGTTGCACACCATCGACACTGGGGAAGCTATAGGTTCTGCCATAAACATAAGCACATGTCAGTTTGTCGGGCATAATTTTTTTTGTTTCGTAACAAAGACGTGCAGCGGCGGCGTTTGAAGGACTTACAAATCCGACTGGCGGCGGTGTTTGATAAGTAGAATATTCATCGTCCCAAAATATACCATCGAGGTGATAAGCATCACAAACAGCTTTTAATTCTTTTGCAAATGCACGGGCGGTTTCGTCAGCCAGATTAGCTACACCGGAGCGGTCGTGATTACCTAAAATTCCAAGAACAATCTTTATACCCCTATCCTGCATTGGCTTCAGATATTTTCCATGATTATCCAGCAGATGTTGTATATTCGGATTGTTGTAATTATATACCTTTCCGGTTTCGCTATCATAATTTATATTACCCGAGAAGAGAATGACAATATCGACTAATGGCTTTCCACTGTCTTTCAGAGTGAATAATAAATTATTCAGAGGGTTGGTATCATTCACCTCCATACAACTAATGATCTTTATTCCGGAAGCTTTACCGGCATCAGGCAACTGGGTCAGGTCTTTCACAAAGATCAGATAGTTGGTAGCTTCACCTATTTTTATGTCTCCCGATTTTAATTCTGCACTTACCGGGATTGCATAACTTTTAGAGGGATCTAAGGATGCGTCGGAACGGAAAGAAACCGGCAGGCTGTTCGATTTGCTTTCTCCGGATAAGACATCTACAGAGCCTCCATTCTGAAAGGTTACAAGGTTTTCGGGGAAAAGCTCATAAGATGACTCATTGGTTGCATTATAGGAGTCTAATACAGCTTTGTTGTATTTAAATACCACATTTACAGGTTGAGATACATTTTTTGTAAGCCCAAGGTAAAGTTCAGTTTCGCCAGTGTCCCTGAATTCTACCAAAGCAGTGCTTCTTCTCCCTTCAACATTGATTACATAGCCAAAAACATCACCGGTTGTCCGGTAATTCTCTTCGTCTATGCCCCCTACTTTAATATCATCGTCGGCACACGCTGTAAAGAATCCCCCTGAGAGGATAAGGATAACAGCCAGCAGCTTATTCCATATCAATCTATAATATTTCATAATTTTTCTTTTTCAATTAAAATATAATATCATTAATTTTTTAGAGGCAACGATACCGGAGTCCATTTAAGATCATTCTTTGATGTTAAATCATTCCCATTTGCGGTATGGTCTTTTACTGTATTATTTCCACCTTCATCGCATTTCCAATAGGCAACAAGTCCTTCCGACTCAGGATCTACTTCATAAGGATTATTTGCTATTTCCTCCCGGGTACGTACTACATTCCATATCCGGCATTCAGATATTTCACCGGCAAGGAAACGGCTATCTTCATAAGAACGTCCGATATAGAAACCATCTATACCGTTTACACCCAAGCTTACCCTGCCGATAGATTTAGTTCCTTCCGATTGAACTACTCCGTTCACATAGACTTTCATTGCTCCATTAGAGGAATCGTAAGTCAGGGCAACATGTATCCATTCATTTACGGGAAGCCCTTTATTAGAATCTGCGTCAGGAAAATTTCCGCTACTTGTCGCTATCTGGATTTGGTTTGAAGGGAACCCTGCATCTCCGATACGTATAAGGAATTTTCCTTCTATTCCCATCACGGTACTGATCAACCGGTCGTAATTGCGGCATTTGATCAAAGCTTCCATAGTCACTTGCGACAAGTTGTTGACAACACTAGGATCTTTCCATTGATCTATATGAAGATTGTTGTTTTCTATATCTGCAACAACATTTATCAAAGCAGCGCCTCTAAACACAAAGTAGTTAGTACGGGCACTTTCCAGAATGTTAATGTCTGCGGTTGCTATTGTTACGGGAAGTACATAAACCAAATCCCGATCGAGCAGATTGACATTCTTAAAATAAATAGCAACTTCATTAGAACGTACACTTCCCGCAGCAATTGTTACCTTTGGTTCCGGTAATTCATAAAAATCTGCAGGAAGGATGATCGCATTGTCATAATATGCCTCATTGTATGTGTCTACCAAAGATGGATCAGCCTTGTAGGTCAAGTTGATGTTACTTTTCTCCGGTTTAGGTATTGCAGCCTGAAGGGTTCTTTCTTCGTTTACAATATTAGCTTTTATGAGCAGGTTGCTGACCCTTGATGATGCAACGTTGTATATTTTATTGTCAAAATCCTCCTCACTCCGGCAGCTATTAAAGAATATCAATGATACTAAAATTGATATTATATATAAATTATAGCGTTTCATATTTATTTCTATTTTATATTTAGTTAGATTTTAAAGAAGGGTTCAGTATGTCTATCGCCTTTTTGGTATATTCATAAACGCGCATAGCATTGTAATAGTCATTATTCACATTATTAATACCTAACCCTGCTATCGTGAAACCGGAATATGTAGCAGAAACCCAGATAGCCGAAGACATTATGGCGCGGGAACCATCTGTCCAATACCCTGTCTTCGTATCGCCGGTATTGAGGGACGCCGTTTCTGCTGTAATGACAAAACGGTCTGAAGGAACCCCTTCAACGGCTGCTATTGCGATATTATAAGTCAATAAAGAGCTATTTGTGGCATTTGCCGTAGGGATTATAATATGTTCACAAGAATTCAGGATTGTCTTGTCCACTAAGTTTTGCGGCATACCTTCGAAGACCACAGTTTTGTCTTTGTGTGCAGCTATCCAACTGGTAATAATGCCTATATAGGCTGTTTCATTGGAAACATATTCTACCTTTTCTTTTGGGGTCATATGTAAAAAACTTTTACCATTGTAACCAATAGAAATTCCGTCATAATTATATTTATCTACTAACTTGAGGGTATGTTGCAATGTGTCGGCCAAATAAGATATAAAATCTTTTGGTCCAGCTATCTCGCTTTCACTATTCTGCGAAGCAACAATCATATTGTCATAATTGAGTTTTATCGCATCGTAACCAAGAGTAAATATAATTTTCATTCCTTTGTTCCGGCGTACGGAATTCATTTCATCCAGTTCCCATTCTTCCAAATTGTCGGGGTACATAAATGCTACTACATCTGTGCTGTCCGGCAAATTCTCAATGTGTTGTCCTCTGCTGAACGGATCTTTCCTGCTGTTGTCAAACCATGCATATACAATTTTATGATGAGAATTTTTATAATCTCTCAAATTTTTCAGGTATTGAGCATACAATTCAGGATTTTGATCTTCTATGTTAGGATCTGTAACTGTCAATGATTCAGTTTCTGTCCAGTCACTACAAGACGAAAAGGTAACACAAACAACAGAGCAAAACAAGGATATGATTATTTTATTTATTAATCTGCTTTTCATAATTCAAAATCATTTTAAATTAGTTTTTCTTTGCCCACCAAAGATCTGTAGCCATATTGTCGGCGCCTCCCAAATAGTTTGATACGGCATATTGAACATTGGTCAGGTTACCGGTATACTCGCTATTCGGATAACGCAGCCTCCTTGCCATCCTGGTAGTGCTTACTACACTGCTGTTATTGGTCAGAACCGGCATCAATTTAGGATATCCTGTACGGCGGAATTCGCTCCATGCTTCTATTCCATCCGGATAGATAGCGATCCATTTCTGAGTGATAATGCGCTCGAGATTCGTTTCGTAGCTTGCCAAATTATCCCATGCTATTTTTATTGTACCCGGTACTCCGAAGTAGGAGAATTGGGGGGTCAGCGGATCTGTATATCTTTCCGGCGTATTAGTGTTGTCAGCGATATAAGCTGTAGCACCGGACACTCCGTTTTGTTCGAAAGAGAGAGTAATACCTTCTTCATAAAAGTCTTTAGCGGTACCTCCTCCCATGCTCCAGCCACGCAGGGCTCCTTCTGCTTTCAGGAATGCGACTTCTGCAGCACACATAATACGCATATTTGATGCAGAGCGCAGGGATTCGCTCATGTTGGAATATAGCTGGTTGGTTGACTGAGGGCTCGGAATTGTTACTCCCGAACGGAAACCAACATATCCGCCGAAGGCTGATTCGTCAAAATATTTTCCCAAACGAGGGTCATTATAACCATTCATATAAGATATAATATCGGCTGATATGCGGGAGTCTCCTCCATTCCAGTCACTCATTCCTACCTGATAAGGATTTGATTGTCCCGAGATTAATATAAGGACGGCATTGTCATCGTTGGATGTCATTGGGCCAACGGCATCTGTAATAACAGACTCAGCAGTTGATTTGGCAAAAGCTGTATTGACATCAGCCATTCTTATAGCCAGACGGAGTTTGACGGAATTAGCCAATTTTGCCCATTTCAATGTTTTTCCCGTATAGTAGCGGTCGGCTTTAGATGAAAAGTCCGAAGTCCGGTTTTCTGTCAATACTTCAATCGCTTCGTTCAGTTCCGAAATCATTGTTTCGTATACAACTTGCTGGGAATCGTAAGGAGTGTTCAGGTTTCCTTTACCATCCAGTTGAGAGTAAGGTATAGGGCCATAGATGTCCGTGATCCGACTCATTGCCATCACTTTCAATACCTTTGCCACCGATAATAATATAGGATCATCCGTCATCGCGATAACTGTATTGTAAGATGTTATGACATTTGTCATAATGTTTCCGAAAGTAGCTGCGGACCAAGCATCTTCGGGTGTGTATGTAGCAAAATTTTTGTTGTTGAACCCGGGACTTACATCGGTAAAATAACGGCTGTAAGGGCCTCCGAGCAGTTGCTCTGTGAACTGATGCGCATGCGCATCACTTGGTATAACCCAGTTTTGCATGTTCACCATGTGTTGTCTTAAGAAATAGGCATCTCTTTCCCCTTCTTCATCGCTTACTCCCGTCTTGTTGTAATCCTCGAAAGCGCCGGTACATTGTATGAGGAAAAGAGTTGAGAATGCTAATAATATGATTGATATATATTTATATATTTTCATAGTCGTTCTATTATTAGATTAATTTAGAATCTTAGTTTAACATTGAATCCCATACTTCTTGTGCTCGGCGTCATGAAGTAATCGATACCCTGATAGTGGTTTCCTGTTGTAGCAACGGATTCCGGATCGAAAGGCGCTTTGTTGTAAATCATCCATAGATTGCGTCCTACCAGAGAAACCGAAAGATCACCGATTCCCCGTACCATCGATTTAGGGAAAGTATAGCCGAAAGATACTTCCTGCAAACGAACATTTGTCGCGCTATAAGTATAGTATTGCGCTACATTGGAACTCGACCCGATTGTGCTATACCAGGTCTGGGCATCTATAAGATCTGTCCCATTGATCCGTATCCCTCCGTTGTCGCGGGCATCTGCTGAAACTTTCGATACGCCGTAACTGTCCATAATGGCTTGAGTTGCAGAATAAACGACACCTCCCAAGCGAGCAGAAACCATAAAGCCAAGGTTGAAATTTTTCCATGTAAAGTCGTTTCTCCACGACATATTTGCTTTAGGCAATACACTTCCTAATTTGACAGGATTGCCTGCTACGCTGATTTTAGTTACATTTCCGGTTGCATCTACATAGATGTTGCCATTGGAATCCCTTTGTAAATCG